>CAZCAK010000110.1:4835-6265 GCA_964496605.1 uncultured Acidiferrobacteraceae bacterium
CCTTGGCGCGGCTGCTGCACGCTAGCGCAAAAGACGTTATCGTATCGACTCATCGATGAGGTAAAAATATGAGCGCGAAACTATACGGCGGTTGCCTTTGCGGCGGTGTGCAGTACGAAATCGAGGGCGACCAAAAAGGCTTCTATCATTGTCATTGCACGCGTTGTCGCAAGGCCACGGGTACCGGTCATGCGTCCAATATCATGGTGACATCGGGTACGCTGAAATGGAAACAGGGCGAGGAGCGGATCCGTTCGTTTAAGCCGCCGCAGGCGAAACGCTTCATGAATGTTTTTTGTAGCGAGTGCGGCGCGCGCTTACCGCGTTACGTGCCGGAAATGAATTTCATTATTGTTCCCGCGGGCTCACTCGATCACGAGCCGGCGATTACGCCGCAGGCGCGCATTTTTTGGGACTCGCGTGCGAACTGGTCATGCTCCGGCGCGGGATTACCCACGTTCGCGGAATATCCAGCGTGAATTTCCAAACCCTGTTCACTTGTTGAATCCTATCCGGCGATCGTTGTAGAAACTTATCAGTGTGGCCCTAGTCTGTTGCAACGATGCATTGTGCATCGTACCAGGAGCCATCTGATGTGGAAAAAATATATTGGCAGTTTAGTCGTAAGCCTATTGGCCGCTAACGCGGGGTCGTTCGCCTTCGGGGCGGAAGCCGATCCTGCCGCAGAAAACACTCAGGCGCCGTTACAAATCACGCATCGGCACGACCTTAAAGTGGTGGTGCAAGTTAATTCCGCCGCGACCATGCCGAATGGTGTCAGTAAGCAGGTCATGGCCGCGAAGAATTTATTCGATCAATATACCGAGCTTGGCATGAAAGCCGGCAAAGACTACGAAATCGCCATGGTATTCCGTGCCGACGGTGCGCAGTTCCTTCTGACCGACGATGCTTACGATAAGAAAGTCAAACAGCCGCACCCTAAAGGCAACGCGAGTTCTGCGCTGATCGAGGCCATGCACCAAGGCGGCGTGAAGATGTACGAATGCAATGTCGCGATGCGGCTCAAGGGTTATCAACCGGCGGATATCCTGCCGTTTAGTCGCGTTGTCGTTTCCGGTATCGGTGCCGTCGTCGATTTTGAAAAATCCGGTTATCTATTAATGACACCGTAATCGAATAGCGTATCGCGGAGAGGCATTCGCTTACGCTCGGCGTTGCGGTAGAGTCATGGCACGTACCTTTTTTACCGAGGAACTGCCATGACGAGACCCGTGGTCAATATCGCCGATATCGAACTGCAGCCGCGCCCGAAGGCGATGGCCGCCCCCGGTGATGCAGCGCAACGCTTCGATGCACGTATGGGGTTCATTGCGCCGCGCATCGGTGCGCAAAAGCTCGGCTATAACATCACCGCGGTACCGCCCGGCCGGCGCGCATTTCCATTTCACAATCACCGCGTCAACGAAGAA
>CAZCAK010000111.1:0-6260 GCA_964496605.1 uncultured Acidiferrobacteraceae bacterium
CGGTGTTCGTCGACTTTATTCGTTACTTCATGCTGCTGGCGACACCTGAAGGCAAGACCGCAACATCCAACACCGCGGCGGCACGTAGTAAATAAAGGTGCCGGTAAGTCGTTTTAGCTCGACCGGTAACCGATCACGCCTGCATCACGGCATTAATTTTCGCCGCGCAAATGAAATCGTTTTCCGATAAACCATTGATCGCGTGCGTGGTGTAACGCACGACGCAGTGGTTGTAGTACACGTTGAGGTCGGGATGATGATCCTCGCGATGCGAAATCCAGGCGACGGCATTTACAAACGCCATCGTTTGGTAATAATTTTTAAATTTGAAATCGCGTTCGAGATAATCGCCTTTGCCGGTGAGTTTCCACTCGGGTATTTGCGCCAGCAGTGCTTGGGCGTGTGACGGCGTCAGCGGCTCGACGCCGCCTTCGCAGACCTTGCAGGTTTTTTGTGTGAGTTCGGACATGGTTAATCTTCGCCGTTAAAATTTGTAATAAGTCGTGTTGAGATAGTTCACGATGTTGTCGACATCATCTTTGCCGAGATTCGCGCCGGTCTTGGCATTGCAGCCTTTGACTTGGCCTATCAGGCCCTCGACCGAATGGATCTTGCGGTCCTTGCGCGTATAAATCTTCGAACCGTCGCCGCCGAACATCTGCACATGACAGGCAGTGCATTTGGCATCGAGCGCGACCTTGCCTTTGGCGGCATTGCCGGGCAATAGCGCCGCGGCAAAACTGGGGGCGGCCGCGAGGCCGAATAATAGCAACCACCATTGTTGTCGTTTCATTTGATTCTCCTTTAACTTGCGGTTCGCGCCTGGTGTTGTAGATGGGTAATGCGCGCCAACGCCGGCGGATGTGAATCGTAAAACGCCGAGTGCCATGGATCGGGTGTCAGCGTACTGGCATTATCTTCATAAAGCTTCACCAACGCACGTACCAATGCACCCGCGTCGGCCTGTTCCGCGGCGAAGTCGTCCGCCTCATATTCGTGACGGCGTGAGCTCCAGGCAAATAGCGGCTGCAGCCAGAAGCCGAGCACCGGTCCGACCGCGAGGAATAGCGTCAGCGCAATATAGGGCGATGGCGTGCTGACGCCGAAGGTTTGGTAAAACGCCGGTTGTTGAATCAGCCAACCAAGCAAGGCGAGTCCTGCGAGGCTTAACGCAAAGCTCACCAGCATGCGCTTAATGACATGCCGACGTTTGAAGTGGCCGAGTTCGTGTGCCAATACCGCTTCAATCTCGTGCTCATCTAAATGCGCGAGTAGGGTGTCGAAGAACACAATGCGTTTATTGCGCCCGAGACCGGTGAAGTAGGCGTTGCCATGCGCCGAGCGCCGCGACCCATCCATCACAAACACGCCGCGACTTTTAAAACCGGTACGTGCGAGCAGGGCGTGGATGCGTGCCAGCAGGGTGGTGTTGTCGAGGCTGCGGAATCGATTGAACAGCGGTGCAATAAACGCCGGGTACGCCCAGAGCAGCGCCAAGGAAAAACCGGTCCATAGCAGCCAAACGTAGAGCCACCAGTATTGGCCCATGCGATCCATCAGCCACAACACCGCCAGTAAGAGCGGTACACCCAGCACCACACCGAGCAGAATTTTTTTTACCAAATCGGTGAGATACAGCGCCGGCGTCATTTTATTGAAGCCGAAGCGGCTCTCGATGTTAAAAGTACGATAAAGCGAAAACGGCAGATCGAGTACGGCGCCGATCGCGATCATACTTATAATAAAGCCACTGCCAGTGGCGAGTGGATTGAGGCCGAGTGCCCGCCAGACCCGATCCAAGGCCTCGAAGCCGCCGCCAACGGTCCACATCAGTAAAATGATGCCGGCATACACCGATTCGATCATGTGCACGCGCGTTTTTGCGATGGTGTAGTCTGCGGCCTTGAGATGCGCCGCGGCGGTGATTTTCTCTTGGAACGGCGCGGGAATGCGCACACGGTGCGCCGCGACATGCTGCAAATGACGCCAGGCGAGGCCAAGCTGCGTCGCCAGCATCGCGGCGACGGCGCAAATAAATAGGATTGTGAAAACTGACATCGCTTGTAAACTACCGCGGTTGCTATCGTCAGAATCATAAGCCAATCGCGGGGAAAACGCATGCCGCAAGACGCCAGTGCCCTGGTGTGGATCGACCTGGAAATGACCGGGCTCAACACCGCTACCGATTATATTTTGGAAATTGCCACCATCGTCACCGACGCGGATTTAAATGTGCTGGGTATGGGTCCAGTATTGGCGGTGCATCAAACGGACGATGTTCTGGCCGGAATGGACGAGTGGAATCAGCGCACGCATAAGAGCTCCGGCTTGGTCGAACGCGTGCGTTCCTCAAAGCTGACACACGCCGATGTCGAACGCGAAAGCTTGGCGTTTATCCAGCAATATGTCGGTCGTCACAAATCGCCGTTATGTGGCAATAGCATTTGCCAAGACCGACGCTTCCTTGCGCGCCTCATGCCGCAGCTGGAAGATTGGTTGCATTATCGCAATCTCGATGTGAGTACCATCAAGGAGCTGGCGCGGCGTTGGAAGCCGGGTATGTGCGACGGCTTCGAAAAGAAAAACACCCACAAGGCGCTCGACGATATTCTGGAATCCATCGCCGAGTTAAAGTTTTACCGCGAGCACTTCTTCAAACTGTAACGCCAGCGCCATGTCTGCAGCGACACAGCGTCTATTCACGGGTGGCGCGGTGCGTGCCATCGAGCAATACGTGCTGGCGGATAAAAATCAGAATCCCGACACGTTGATGTTGCGCGCCGGTCACGCCGCTTGGCGTCAATTGCGCTGGTGCTGGCCGCGTGCGCGGCGCATCGGCGTCGTCTGCGGCAGTGGCAATAACGGCGGCGACGGTTATGTGCTGGCGCGTCTCGCTCACGAGCAGGGATTTCAGGTCGCGCTCTTCGCCGTGGGCGATGCGACCAGTGCACCGGCATTAGCCGCGGCGCAGGCGGCGCGTCGTGCCGGCTGTAATGCACAGAGCTTGTCGGCATCAACGAAATTCAGCGATTGCGATGTCGTGGTCGATGCCTTATTAGGTATCGGCTTACGTGCGGCACCGCGCGCGCCGGTGAGCGATGCGATCGCGCATATCAATCAAGCGGCGCGTCCGGTGTTGGCGCTGGACGTCCCGAGTGGCGTCGATGCCGATACTGGGGCGGTACCCGGTGTTGCGGTGCAAGCGGATGTCACGGTGACCTTCATCGCGCTGAAGCTCGGCTTATTTACCGGCAACGCGCGCGGTTTTGCCGGCGAGGTTTATTTGGAAGATTTGCAAATTGCGCCGACTGCGCTCGCCGTCGCGACGCCGGCGGCGCGACGCATAGTGCGCGAAGATTTTGTCGCGCATATTCCGCCGCGGCGCGTGTCAGCGCACAAAGGCGATCACGGTCACGTGGCGTTGCTGGCCGGCAATCGCGCCATGGCCGGTGCCGCGGTCTTGGCTGCGGGCGCGGCCTATCGCGTCGGTGCCGGTTTAGTTACGCTGGCAACGCATAGTGCGCATGCGGCATACCTGAGCGCCACTATTCCCGAGCCGATCGTGGTGGCGGCGGATGATGTCGATGTCGCCGCGCTTTGCGCACGCGCCGATATTGTCGCCTGCGGTCCTGGCATCGGACGCGATCGCTGGGCTGAGAGCTTGTACGACGCGGCATTGGCGAGCGAACGGCCGGTGGTACTCGATGCCGACGGTTTAAACCTATTGGCCCGGCAAACATCGGCGACTAAACGCGACGACTGGATTTTGACGCCACATCCAGGCGAGGCGGCGCGGTTATTGAAATGCGATGTCGCCGATATTCAGCGCGATCGGGTTGCGGCGGCGCGTGCCATTGTGCAGAACTTTGGCGGCGTGTGCGTGCTCAAAGGCAGCGGTACTGTGGTGACCGATGCCGACGGTGTTTGGATTTGCGATCGCGGAAATGCGGCGCTCGCGACGGCCGGTAGCGGCGATGTATTGACCGGCACGATTGCCGGTTTATTGGCCCAAGGTGTTCCCGCACTCGCCGCGGCGCAAGCCGGCGTGTGGCTACATGCGCTAGCCGGTGAACGTTGCAGTCGCGCCGGCATGCGCGGCGCGATGGCGCACGATTTATTACCGCACATACGCGCGCTCTTGCAGGCGGCGATGGAGGGGCACGCGCTTGAATGAACGTCAGATCGGTACCGCGAGCGCGATGGCAACGGCGGATGTCGGCGCCGCCTTGGGGCGCGTACTGGCAGGTGGTGCGGTGATTTATCTGCGCGGCGATCTCGGCGCCGGCAAGACCACGTTTGTCGGCGGCGTATTGCGCGCATGCGGATTTAGCGGCGCGGTTAAAAGTCCGACCTATACTTTGGTGGAACCGTATGCCTTACCGGAATTTAATTTGTATCATTTCGATCTCTATCGTCTACGCAACCCCGAGGAACTCGAGTTTCTCGGTATTCGCGATTACTACACCGCGGGCGCGGTACTCATGATCGAATGGCCCGAGCGCGGCGCCGGGTTTTTGCCGGCGGCCGATATCGAGTGCGTATTTAGCGGTAGCGGCGCGGCCGCACGTACGCTGATATTGCGCGCCGCTACCGACACCGGCGCGCGCCTACTGACGGCGATGCGAGATTGAGCGTGGGTTACTTTCGCGGATTTATGATGTTCGCGATGCTGAGCGCGCCCGCCTGGGGCGCGCCGGTTGCGATCAAGAATGTACGCATCTGGAGCGCACCGGATCACACCCAGCTCGTATTCGATGTGAGCCGCCCGGTCGAGCACAAGATTTCATTATTAAAGAATCCCGATCGTCTGGTACTCGATTTCGAAGACGCCCAACTCGGGCGGCGCTTACCGGCGCTCGATACCGATAACGCCGTTTTAGCGGGTATGCGCGCCGCGCCGCACGGCAACGAATTGCGCGTGGTGATCGATCTCAAATCGGAAATCGTGCCGCGTAGTTTCAGCTTGAAACCTGCGGGCCAATACGGCCACCGTGTCGTGGTCGATTTGGCGCGTGCGAATTTGGCGCCGGAGCAACCCGAGGCACCGTTGCAGGCGCCGAAGACGCAGACACCGGATTTAGTCGTCGCGATCGATGCCGGGCACGGCGGCGAAGACCCGGGCGCCTCGGGTTATCGCCATACGCGCGAGAAGGATGTCGTGCTCAGTATTGCGCGCGAGCTTAAGCGGCAGATCGACGCGACACCTGGGATGCGGGCGTTCTTGGTGCGCGACGGCGATTATTACATTTCCTTGCGCGGGCGCATCGAGAAGGCGCGCAAGCAAGACCCCGATGTGTTTATTTCCATCCACGCCGATGCGGTACCGGGCCGGCGCCGCGCACAAGGCTCATCGGTCTATGTGTTGTCCGAACGGGGTGCGACGCGCGAGGCGGCGTATCTGGCGGAAAAGGAAAACGCCGCCGACTTGATCGGCGGTGTACGTCTGGACGATAAAGACGATGTGTTGAATAAGGTGCTGGTCGATATGACTCAAACCGGAACCATCAACTCTAGCCTCGATCTCGCGCGCGATATGTTGGGCGAACTGCGGCGCGTCGGCCCGGTTCATATGCCGCACGTGGGGCAGGCGGCGTTTTACGTATTGCGCTCGCCGCATATCCCCTCGATCCTGATCGAAACCGCATTCATCTCGAACCCGGCGGACGAACAAAAGCTGCGCGATAAGTCGTTTCAGCGCAAGCTTGCTGAGGGCATCGTGCAAGGGCTGCATCGCGCCGCGCCGCGTTTATTGGCGCGTCGGGCGCCGGATGCCGCCAGTCCGACGCTGAGCGCCGGTGCCAATCCAGCGCCGACGCCGCAGTCGGTTCCGGTCAAAGATACGCTACCGCCGAAGAAAGAACTCCGTCCAACGCATCACATCGTGCAGCCAGGTGAGCACCTAAGCGATATCGCACAACGTTACGGCGTCAATGCCGATGCGTTGCGATTTCTAAATAACCTTTCGAACAGCGAACCGGCGGTCGGTGCCGAACTGGAAATTCCGCCGCGTAGCGATAGTTAGTCGTTACCCGGTTAGCCCTAGGCGTGTGCCTGCCGGCTGGGTAGACTTGCGCTAACTAATTGGGAGTGAGACCCGTGAAGCGATCCATATTAGTGGTATTCGTCTCGGTACTGGCCGCAGTCGGCGGCTGTAAGAACAAAAACGCCGCCGATAGCGGCGTCATACGTATCGGCTCGGTCGCGCCCTTGACCGGACCGATCGCGCATTTGGGGAAAGACAACGAGAACGGCGCACGCAT
>CAZCAK010000112.1:0-6259 GCA_964496605.1 uncultured Acidiferrobacteraceae bacterium
GGCGCGGGCGATTAATCGAATTGCCGCAGCGTGCTGGTGACGCGGCGCTGCCGGCAGTACACCTGCTCAATCTGCGCCAGCTGGCGGTCGATCAAGGGCTGACGCACCCGTTGATGCAGGCGTTGGCGCTACGGCTCGAACGCGGCGAACAGAGTTTGTTGTTCCTCAATCGCCGCGGTTTTGCACCGGTGCTGTGGTGCAGGCAGTGCGCCTGGAATGCGACCTGTCAGCGCTGCGATGCGCGGTTGGCGGTGCATGCACAGCGACAGGCTTTGCTGTGTCATCACTGCGGCAATACTCAGCCGCTGCCGAGCGTGTGTCCGTCGTGTGCCACGGCGGCGTTGACGCGTGTCGGCGCCGGCACCGAGCGGGTCGAGACGGTGTTGGCGAAGCGATTTCCGCAAGCGCGCTTATTGCGCATCGACAGCGATGCGACCGCACAGCGCGGCGAATTGGAGCGAAGATTGAATCTCGCGCGTACCGGCGCGGCCGATATCTTGATCGGTACGCAAATGCTGTCAAAGGGACACGACTTTCCGGCGCTGACGCTGGTCGGTGTGCTCGATGCCGATCAAGGGTTGCTGAGCGTCGATTTCCGGGGTTCGGAACAATTGTTCCAGCAGATTATGCAAGTCGCCGGTCGTGCTGGTCGCGCCGCACGTGCCGGCGAGGTGTTGATTCAAACGCGTTATCCGGAGCATCCGTTATTCCAGGCGCTGCGCACGCACGATTATCGCGCCTTTGCCACGCGCCTATTGCAAGAACGCGAACAGGCCGGCTTCCCGCCGTCACGCCATTTCGTATTATTGCGTGCCGAGGCGCACCAGCCGCAGGCGGCGTTAAATTTTCTGCGCAGTGCACGCGATGCCGCTAAAGGGCGGATACCCGCCGGGCTCGCGCTTATGGATCCCCTGCCATCGCCGATGGAGCGGCGCGCCGGCCGCTATCGTGCGCAGCTTTTGGTCGAGGCACGCGAACGCAAGGTGCTGCACGGATTTATGCATCCCTGGATCGCGCGTCTCGAGGCGCTGCCGAGCGCGCGACGCGTGCGTTGGCATATCGATGTCGATCCGGTCAGCATGTATTAGCGAATATTTACGCGTGCCTTAACCCTGTTTGCGTTCCAGGCGTTGTGCGTAGCGAAAATAACCGATCGGGATGACGAACAAGGTCAGCACCGTCGACGCGAACGTGCCAAAAATCAGCGAAATCGCCAAGCCGCCGAACACCGGATCGACGATCATCACCAGCGTGCCGAGGATAATCGCCGAAGCCGTCAGCATGATCGGGCGCAGCCGCATGACACCGGCTTGCAATACCGCCTCGTGCACCGAGTTGCCCGCGGCGCGATATTCCAAGATGAAATCGATCAGTAGCAGCGAGTTGCGCACCACGATGCCGGCTAAGGCAATGACACCGATCATCGATGTCGCGGTGAATGGCTGCTGCATGATCGCATGGCCGGGTAGCACGCCAACCATGGTTAACGGAATCGCACCCATGACGATGAACGGAATCATAAACGAGCGGTAATAACCGACCAGCACTAAATAAATTAATACGATGGCAACCGCGAAGGCGGACCCGAGGTCGCGGAACACATCGAGCGTCAGGCGCATTTCGCCGTCCCAGCGGAGGCTGTAACCGAGCGTGTTCGGATCGCCCATGAAATATTGCGTAAGCTGCACGCCATCCGGCAACGGCTTTTGCTTCAAGTAATCCCCCATATGCAGTACCGCATACACTTGGCTCGTCGCCGCGAGCTCGCCGGTGACGTATACCACCGGGCGCTGATCCTTGTGCATGATCGGTTTCGAAGCAATCGCGGTACGGATTTCGACGATGTCCGATAGCGGTATCTGATTACCCTGCGGTCCCGAAAAATACACCTTCTTCAAATCCGCCGGCGTGATATGCGCCCCCTGCGGCACGCGCTCGCCGATCGGGATTTGAAACCGAATCGGCACCGGCTCCTTTTCTTGATCGACATGGATCGTGCCGACGTCGTAGCCGGCGAGATAGGCGCGCAAGGTTTCTGCGACTTCCATCGGCGTGACGCCGCGTAGCGCCGCCTGCGCCCGTTTCACTTCGATGGTGTATTGCACTGTATCCGCTGGCACCGAGTCGTCGATATCGACCATATCGGTCGTTGTCGCGAATACATTCGCGCGTAGCTCCTTCGCAATGGCGCGCAGTTTGGCGTAATCCGGGCCGTACAATTCCGCAAGGATCGTGGCGCGCACCGGCGGCCCCGGCGGGTCTTCGACCAATTTAATATTGGCGCCGGTTGCCTGCGCCACTTGCGCGATGCCGGGGCGCAATTGCAATACGATGTCGATCGACGACAAATCGCGTGCGCGCTTATTGCGCAAATTCACCCGAATCTCGGCGACGTGCGGCCCCTGTTTCAAACCGGCGCCACGCAGGAGACCATTGAAATCGACCACGCCGGATTCGCCCACAGTCGATTCGTACGTCGTCACTTCCGGGTTCTTGCGCAATACGTCGCCGACCAGGCGTACGACGCGATCGGTGTCTTCGAGACTGGCGCCGGCCGGCATATCGACAGTGATATTGAAGGTATTGGTATTGTTCTTCGGCAGCATTTTGAACAAAACCAAATTAAACGCGGGCATGATCATGACGAGGGCCAATATCGCGATCAAGGCGATAAAAAATCCCCAACGCGCACGATTACTCACGAGCAATTTGCTCATGGCGCGGCTATAGCCGCGTTCGAGTAAGCCGCTGTGATGCTCGGCGTGCGCACCGCCGACCTTCAGCCAGCGCCGCGCTGCCCATGGCGCGATGGTGTAGGCGATCGCGAGCGAGGTAATCATCGCGATCGGTACATTGAACGGAATCGGCGCCATATAGGGCCCCATCATGCCGGTGACCCAGAGCATCGGCAGAAACGCGAGAATAACGGCGAAGGTCGCGAGATTAGTCGGCTTGCCGATCTCGTTAACCGCGAGCACCGCGGCGCGCGCGCGATCCACGCCCTTTTTACCGTAATGCCGGAAGATGTTCTCGATCACCACGATCGAGTCGTCGACCAAAAGCCCCAACGATAAGATCAACGCAAATAAAGTAATGCGGTTGATGCTTTGCCCGGCGGCCATGCCGACCGCAAGGGTGATAAATAAAATCAGCGGAATCGTGATCGTGACGATACTCGCAGCACGCCAACCCAAAAATAAAACCAATAACAATACGACGGTGCCGATGGCGATCGCGAGATGTTCCACCAGCGTATTCACCGCGTCGTCGGCGCGCTCACCGTCGTTGCGCGTGATATTGACACTGACATCGCGCGGTACCAATTCACCTTGGACCTGCGCTAACTCCGTCAAGACATTGTTCGCCACCGTTACCGCGTTGGTACCGGTGCGCTTGGCGATCGCGATCGCAACCGCCGGGATTTCTAAATCGAGTGGGCGGGTACCGGTATACGCCGGGCCGAAGCCGATGCGATGCACGCGCTCGATTTCGCCGGGACCGTCGCTGATGCGCGCGACATCGCGCAAATATACCGGGTTGTGATTGCGCAGGCCGACGACCAGGCTGCGCACGTCGTCGGCGGAACGGAAGATACCGCCCGCCTCGACGGTGCCGACGTGATTACGATTGATGACATTACCGCTTGGGAGTTCGATGTTGGTCGCGTCCAATACGCGGCGAATATCCAAGAGGCTGACGTTGTAGCGCTGCAGTCGCTCGAGGTCGAGATCGACATTGATTTGCCGCTTGCGTCCGCCGTGAATGAAATTCACCGAAGTGCCCTCGACGCGGCGCAGATGTTCCAGCACCTGGGTTGCGATGCGGCGCAGCTCCATATCGCTGTGCGCATTCGACGCCAAGGAGATGGTCAGGATCGGTACGTCGTCGACATCGACCGGCTTGATCAAGGGCTGACGCGTGCCCGGCGGCATGCGATCGATATTGCTCATGATGTGGTCGTAAAGTTTTACTAGTGATGCGACCTTGTCCTCGCCAACCTTGAACTGCACGCTGACGACGCCGACCGATTCCATCGCGGTGCCATACGTATGATCGACACCGGTCATGCCGCGCAGAATCGATTCCAACGGATTGATCACGAGTTGTTCGATTTCCTGCGGTGTCGCACCCGGTTTCGAAACGATGACATTCGCCGCCGGTACTATGATTTGCGGATTCTCTTCGCGCGGGGTAATACCTAAGGCGAGCGCGCCCGCCAGTAGCGCGATCAAAATAATTAAAACCGTCAGCTTGCTATCGACGAAGTAACGCGCGACCTTACCGGCGAGATTGAGTTGCTCGTCCTTAGCGGCCATGGCGCGTCCCCTGGAGCAGGCTGCCGTCGTGTACTGCCGTGAGGTCGCCGATGAGCAAGCGCTCGTCGCCGTTTAATCCGGCGATGACCTCGACTTCGTTGGCGCGCTGCGCGCCGATACGCAGCATGCGAAAGCGCGCCACCCCGTCTTGTGCGACAAAGGCGCCGGTAATACCGCCGCGTTGCACCAGCGCGCTGCGTGGCAGCCAAATATTCCCCGATGTCTTTGGCAACGCGATGGTTGTCGCGTTGATTGCGGGTAAGTTCGGCCCGGGGCTTGCGGTCGCGGCGTGACGCTGACAGGCGATTAAACTGCTGGCGATGACCATTACGATCAACACGCGCATCAGCGACCTCCCACGGCGAGTTCAAGCGCGATGCGGCTGCCCTTCAGCTCACGTTCGGCATTGAGTTCTTCGTTACGCGCCTCGACCAAGGCGCGCTCGGCCTGTAGCAGATCGATCAAGATCGTGCGTCCCTCGCCGTAGCGCTTTTTCACCAAGCCCACGGTTTGCTGTGCCTTATCGGCATTGTTTTGCGCAATGCGCAAACGCGCCTGCGCCTCGGCGACGCCGTCCTCGGCGTCGCGCAACTCCTGTCGAATCGCGTGTTCCAGGCTCGCGCGCTGCGCCTGCGCCGCGTTGGCGTCGTGGCGCGCGGCAGCGGTCTCGTTATGCGTTCGGCCGCCGAGATACAACGGCTTAGTGATCACACCCATGACGCTCCAAGAGTTGTTATCGATCGGCAGGCTGCGGTCATACCAGGCGGTGCTGGCGACGAAATTAATTTGCACATTGCGCTCGGCGCGCGCCGCTTCGATTTGTGCGTAGCTGGCATCGACGCGCTCGTTCATCGCCGCTAGATCCTTGCGACGCGCAAAGGCCTCGGTCTCGGCGATGGTTGCTGCGGTGCCGGTGTCGCTGATAGTTTCGGTTTGCCAAGGTGCGACTTCGATGTCGGCGTTATCGCTGCGGCCGAGTAAGCGCCGCAATTGATTCAAGGCCTGACGCTCGCGCGCAAGGGTCTGTTCGCGCAGGCCGCGCATCGCCGCGACATTCACTTCGGCGGTGAGCTTGTCCGAGCTCACGATGCGACCCTGGCGATTCAAGCTCGCGGTGGTTTGCGCATGTTCGTTCGCGGCGCGCACGGCGTCGTCGGCGATGGCGCGCGCGCGGCGCGCCGCTTGCAGCGCCACGTACGCTTGGCGGGTTTGGGCGGCGATGGTCTCACGCGCGCGTTGATATTGCAGATCGGCGGCGCGTTCGCCGTGTTGCGCCTGACGGATGCCGGACTCGACACGTCCGCCGGTGTAGAGCGGTACTTGCAGCGAGAGCTCGGCCATTTGCAAGCCGCTGCGATTGGGGTCGTTTAATTCGGATTCTTGGAAATCGCTCGCGCTAATGCTGCGGGTATTGAGTTTGTCTGCGAGTGAGTCGAGCGGGTTATTGCTTTCGCGCGCCATATATTTGGCGTTGACCTGTGGTCTGGCGCCGGCATGCGCCGCGCGCCCGCGCGCCCGCGCCGCCAGACTTTGTTCGTAGGCGACGGTGAGCTCGGGATTATTTTGCAGCGCCAGTTCGACCGCCTGGTCGGCGGTCAGCATGTCGCCCTGGGCGGTGCCGCTGATGAGGAGCCAAACCGCTAAGAAATAGGCGTTTTTTCGGGATTCCATGCGATGTTTTCCAAGGCAAAGTTAAAGCGACGCGCATAGTATATTAGTAAATGCTTAAATACTAGCCGTGGCATTAGAACGGCTTTACCACTACCAAGATGACCACCGCGAGCAAAATCAGCACCGGCAGCTCGTTGAACCAGCGGAAGAACACATGACCATGACGCTCGCGTTCGGCGGCGAAGTCGCGCACCAGTTTGCCGCAGTAGAGGTGATAGCCGATCAAGATAAGAACAAATAAAAGTTTGATATGCAGCCAGCGGCCATTGATG
>CAZCAK010000113.1:0-6237 GCA_964496605.1 uncultured Acidiferrobacteraceae bacterium
CTCTGGACCACAGACGCGTCGGGAACCTCCATCGACCAACTCCTCGATACCATGCTCAACACCTTGCGCGACGATAAGCTTTATATCGCCTTCGTTGCGGAGTTTTCACGCGGCAAATCGGAACTGATCAACGCCATCTTCTTTTCCGACTTCGGTCAACGTGTATTGCCGTCCAGTGCCGGCCGCACCACGATGTGCCCCACCGAATTGATGTACGATGTCGACAGCGAACCGACGATTCGGTTATTACCGATCGAGACGCGGAAGACCGGTACCAGTATCGCGGAATTCAAGAACTTCAACGACGAGTGGCAAAGCCTGCCGCTCGATATCAAATCACCGGACCGTGTCGCACAGGCGCTGCAACATATCGCGGAAGTGAAAACAGTACCGCGCGAAACCGCGCAAGATCTCGGTTTTCAAATCGCGGATAAGGATAACGACCTCGGTATGCAAGTAACCGCCGACGGTCATGTCGAAATTCCGAAATGGCGCCACGCGATTATCAATTTCCCGCATCCGTTATTAGAACAAGGCCTGGTTATTCTCGATACACCAGGACTCAATGCCCTCGGTGCCGAGCCGGAACTGACCTTAAACATGCTGCCGAGTGCGCATGCGGTCATGTTCATTCTGGCCGCCGATACCGGTGTCACCAAATCGGATATCGATGTCTGGCACGAACACATCGGCAACACCAAAGGCGGCGCGAACAAGGGTCGTCTCGTGGTGCTCAATAAGATCGACGGGCTTTGGGATGAGTTGCGCAACTGGGACGAGGTGCAACGCGAAATCGATCGCCAAATTCGCGATACCGCTAAGCATCTCGGCATCGCTCAAGAAAACGTCTACCCGGTGTCGGCGCAAAAGGCGCTGCTGGGCAAGATCAAAGGCGATCAAAAAATTCTAGAGCGCTCGCGCATTCTCGCGTTGGAAGATGCGCTCGGCCATCAAATGATTCCCTCGAAGCGCGAAATCGTGCGAGACAACATCAACCACGAGGCGAAAGACATTGTCCAAGTGGTGCAGGCCACGATTGACCAACGCCTCAAGGGCGTGAAAGAACACATGGACGAACTCGGCGGGCTCAATGGCAAGAATATGGATGTCATCGAGCATATGATGAAGAAGGTCAAGATCGACAAAGAACATTTCGAGAAAAGCCTGCAACGCTTCCAGGCGACGCGCAGCATTTTCTCGCAACAGACGAACGTGCTCTACGCGCATTTGAATTTGAAAAATCTAGATCAGACCATTGCGCAGACGAAAAAGAACATGGAAATCAGCCTGACCACAGCCGGACTCAAGGCGAGCATGCAAAGCTTTTTCGAACATCTGAATAGCACCATGGAGCAGGTCAATAAGCAGGCGGTGGAAATCAAAGACCTGATGGACGGTGTTTACAAAAAATTCCAAGAGGAGCATGGGCTCGCGAGCATTAAACCGAGTGGCTTCTCGGTAATGAAATATCAACGCGAACTCAAGCGCCTCGAAAGCAAGCACGAACATTTCATGAAGGGCATGTCGCTGGTCATGACCGAGCAGAAGGCGGTGGTACGCAACTTCTCGGAATCGGCCATGGCCAAAGCGCGCGCGATTTTCGCGATGGCGAATCAAGACGCCGACGGTTGGCTCAAGACCATTATGTCGCCGATGGAATCGCAGGTGCGCGAACATCAGATTCAGTTGCGCCGGCGTTTAGAAAGCATCAAGCGCATTCACCAGGCGAGCGATACCCTGGAAGACCGCATGAGCGAGCTACAGCATGTACAGGCCGGTATGTTGGAGCAGCAAATGGCCTTGCACCGTCATGCACAAAAAATCGACTCGATGCTCGCGAGCGACGACACCGCGAAACCGCTTGAAGCGGTAGGCTAAACGCAGAATTAGAAGTTAGAAGTAAAAGAACGCCTGGATGCATTCGCACCCAGGCGTTTTTGTTTTTATTTCTTGTGAATATCGGCTTTGTTCAAATCGCTGAACGGCGTCGTCGGCATGGTCGCACCGACCGCGTTGAGTCCGTACCCCTTCGCTTCCCAGTAGGCGATGGCGTAAGGTCCAGCCGGTACGACAGTGATGAAACCGTGCAGATCTTGCGGTTCTAAACCTAAGGCCTTGGCGGCATTGCGACATACCTCGAAGTGCACACCCTGGTTCGCGAGACTCGCCGCACGATCGACGATGTCCTTATATTTCGCGTAATTCTTTTTGTCCCAGAGCACAACTTCCGGACCGTGCGATACGATCACCACTTTCAGCGGATCGATTTCCTTCGGGCCATACTCGGCCGTCGCCTTCAATAACGCATTGACGTTATTAAATACGAAGCCGACTGACTTGGGGTCACTAAAATTAAAATCCCACACCATCTTCAATTGCTTGACGCTGCCGATATCGGCATAGGGCGCGAACTTGGCGCTGCCGAAGGGGGCGTCCTTACTTGCGGTTGGTGCGGCAGGGGTTTCGGCATGCGCCGCAACTGCGGCGGTCAATAGCGCGAACAAACCTAACGCCGATGCGCTCATCTTCATTTTTTATCTCCAGTGGTAAAAGCGATGGTTTACGCCGTCAGCGCCGGATTCGCGTTAACGGCATCGCCGACTTTAGCGCTGCGGATGATCCGAAACAATCTTTACCACTGCACCGCCCTCGCCGCGTGGATCGCTCGCCGCGCTGAGCATACCGTCGACCCGGTTCCACATTGCCGCCTGCATATTGCCGTAGCCACGTTCTATCGCTTTTAAGACATAGCCGCGATCCTGCAATTCCTTACGTTCGCCAGCACTTAGGGCTTCGGGCTCGTATTCCACGACGTCCGGCAGATACTGATGATGCAGACGCGGCGCCGCGACTAGACGCTTAACATCGGATTCACCGGCGCTGAAGGCGAGTGCTGCCAGCGTGACCATGCTGGTGATGCGGCTGCCGCCCGGCGTTCCGATGGCGAGGATATGCGTACCATCGTCGAAGATGCTCGGCGTCATGCTCGATAGTGGACGTTTGCCAGGGGCGATCGCGTTCGCGCGCGAACCGACTAAACCATACAAATTCGGCGTGCCGGCTTTGGCGACAAAATCGTCCATTTCGTTATTTAACAGCACACCGGTGCCGGGGATGACATAGGCCGACCCAAACGGTCCATTAATGCTCAATGTGACCGAGGCGATATTGCCGGCGTGATCGATGACAGAAAAATGGGTCGTATGCCCGCTACCGATTGCCGGCGCAGCCGGCGCGACATCGACACGCGTGCGCATCTCGCGCCGCAGCTGCGCGGCGTAGTCGCTGCTGAGCAGGCGCGGTAAATCCAGCGATGTGTAGGCCGGATCGCCCAGCATTTGCGCGCGATCACGATATGCTAAGCGCATCGCCTCGATCGCCGCCTGAATCGGCGTCATGGTATCGCTCAACGTCAATGGCGCCAAAATATTTAAGGTCTCGATCATAACCGCACCACCGGCCGGCGGCGGTGCGGTGACAATGTCGATGTTGCGAAAACGCGCGCGCAATGGTGCGCGCTCGATCACGCGATAACGCGCCAAATCCTGCTCGCTCCAGATACCACCGGCGGCACGCACTTGACGCACCATGCGCGCGGCGAACGTACCGCGATAAAATCCGCTCGCACCACTGCGCCCGATTAAGCGCAGCGTGTTCGCGAGATCGGTTTGCTTGAGTATGAAGCCGGGTTCCGGGACGAAGCCGTCGTCGAGAAAAATTTTCGCCGCCGACGCGTATTGCATTAATCCTTCGTGGCGTACATCGACCATGCGTTGGTAATGCGCACTGACAGCAAAGCCATCTTCGGCCTGGCGAATTGCCGGGGCCAAAACTCGCGTCAAGGGTAAGCGACCATAACGCTGTGCGATATAGGCGAACGCGGCGGCTTGGCCCGGGATCGCCGCCGCACGCGGTCCATCGAGCGAGGCGCGTGGTATCACCGCGCCGTGTCGGTCGAGATAGAGATTGGCCTTGGCTGCCAGCGGCGCACGCTCGCGCGCATCGATCACTACGGCCTTGCCGTCGGCGTGCTGCAACAACCAAAAACCACCGCCGCCGAGACCGGCACTGCCCGGTTCGACTACGCCCAAACTTGCAGCCACGGCAACGGCGGCGTCAAAGGCGTTACCGCCGGCGCTTAGGACTTCCTCGCCAGCAGCGCTTGCGAGCGGGTGTGCGCTGGCAACGGCATAGCCGTGCGGCGCTTGCGCAAAGCTCGGCGCGATACCAAAGATAAAGAGGAGGACAAGAACAACGTAGCGCCGTGGCGCGGGATATGAAACGAGTGAATTAACCGGTTTTGCGGGTAAGATTGAGGTACTTCTCGTAAAGCGCTTCTTTACTTTCGACCACGTCGGGATTTTTCGGAATGCAGTCCACCGGGCAAACCTCGACGCATTGCGGTGTGTCGTAATGACCGACGCATTCGGTGCATAAATTTGGATTGATGATGTAAATTTCCGGCCCCGGCGCGATCGCATTGTTCGGACATTCCGGTTCGCAGACATCGCAATTAATACATTCGTCGGTGATCATTAACGCCATAAATATGACCTCGCACCGATATTAGCGCATCCGCGCCTGCAACGCAGCCTTCACCGCCGGATGTACGAATTCGGTGACATTGCCGCCGAGCTTGGCAACTTCCTTGACCAACGATGCCGAGATGAACATATCCTTATCTGACGGCGTCATAAACACGGTTTCGATATGCGGATCCAGCATGCGGTTCATGCCCGCCATTTGAAACTCGTATTCAAAATCCGAAACCGCACGCAGGCCACGTAGAATTACGCGCGCGGCATGTTGGCGGACACAATCGATCAATAAATTATCGAAACCGATTACGCGCGCCTGCGGGATGTCGGCCAACACCGTGCGCGCCAACTGCACCCGCTCGTCCAAAGAAAATAGCGGTTGCTTCGCCGGATTCGCCGCCACCGCGATTACGACTTCGTCAAAGATGCCGGCGGCGCGCCGCACGATATCGCTATGACCGTTGGTGACGGGATCGAAGGTGCCAGGATATAACGCCACAATTCGTTTCACTGCTGCCTCGCTAGATGATAGGCGACTTGGCCGGCGGTTTTTGCCCGCAAGATCTCCCAATCGGCGGGCAGGCTCGCGGCGTTTTGTTTTGCCGTTTCAATATAGATGAAACCGCCCGGCCGTATCCAGCCCGAAAGATCGGTATATACCTGCGGTAATAAGTCGCTATGAAACGGTGGGTCGAGAAAGACGATATCGAATGGCGTCGCGGCTTGCGCGAGAAAGCTGCGACTATCCTGCAGTACGATGCTTGCATTATCGGCCTGCAACTGCTGCTGCGTGATACGCAAGGCCTGCGCTGCGATCGGGTCGGATTCTACCAAGGTCGCGGCGGCCGCGCCGCGCGACAAGGCCTCCCAAGCCAAGGCGCCGCTACCGGCGAATAAGTCCAGGCAACGGCTGCCTTCGATTACTGGCGCGAGCCAATTGAATAAGGTTTCGCGCACCCGATCCGGCGTCGGTCGCAAGCCTGGACGTTCCGTGAAATGCACGCTGCGGCCGCGCCAACGACCGCCGATGATGCGCAGGCGCGAGCGCGCCGCGTGGCGCTTAGCGTTCGCCGGCACCGACGATGACGGTCAGCATACGTGCCGGATCGATACGCCGCTGAAATGCATCGCGCACTTGCTCGGCGGTGACCGCCTCGACCTTGGCGTTGAATCGGTCGAGATAATCCAGCGGTAAGTCGTAATAGCCGATGACGGTTAAATACTCCGCGATCTTGCCGTTGCTATCGATGCGCAGCGGAAACCCGCCGGTAAGATTTTTCTTCGCGGCATTGAGTTCGGCTTCGGTCGGACCGTTGCGCACGAAATCTGCAAGCACCGCGCGTAGCGATTGTAGTGCCTTGCTGCGTTGTGAATTTTTAGTCTGCAATCCCATCACGAACGGGCCGCGTTCTTTGAATGGATTAAAATAACTGTAAACGCTGTAAGACAAACCTTGTTTCTCGCGGATTTGTTCCGATAGGCGTGACACTAAGCCACTGCCGCCCAGTACATAATTACCGACGAACAAAGGGAAGTAGTCTGGATCTTTGCGTGCCATACCCGGCGCAGCAACCAAAATATGCGCCTGCTCCGCCGGATAAGGCAGAACTTTTTCCTGCACACGCGTCAACTCCGGCGGCGGTGCAATTGGGGCGGCGCCCCCACCCGCCGGCACGCGCCCCATCACCGCTCCCGCCAT
>CAZCAK010000114.1:0-6230 GCA_964496605.1 uncultured Acidiferrobacteraceae bacterium
CGGCGCGCGCCGCCGCGCCGGTAATCCATTGACTCGCACCATTCGCCAAGGCGGTGCGCCCATCGAAACTCGCGGCGATCTTGCAACGCACGAACGGCCGGCCGCGTTGCACTCGCGCGATGAAGCCGGGATTGAGCGCCGCGGCCTGCGCCTGCATTAGACCGATGTCGACTCTAATGCCGGCGGCACGCAAAGCCGCGACACCGCCGCCGGCAACGCGCGGGTTGGGATCTTGCATCGCGGCGACGACACGCGCGACACCGGCGCGAATCAAGGCGTCGCTGCATGGCGGTGTGCGTCCAGTATGACAACAAGGTTCGAGGCTGACGTAAGCCGTCGCGCCACGCGCGCGCTCCGCCGCGGCGCGTAAGGCATGCACCTCGGCGTGCGGTTCGCCGGCGCGCAGGTGCGCACCCGATCCGACCACGACGCCGTCTTTCACAATCACGCAGCCCACGCGCGGATTCGGATGCGTGGTATACAAGCCCTGCTCCGCCAATACCAAGGCCTGCGCCATATAGCGCGCATCGTCGGCGGAGAAAATCGGCAGTGCTGCGCTCAACGTTTGCCGCGCTTATCGGGGGTGTCGGGTAATAGTTTGAGTTGCTTGTGGCGCACTTCCGAGCTCGGCTCGTTTTGCAGGCGTTTCACTTCCTCGCTGAAGGCGTTCACGTCCTCGAAACTGCGATACACCGAGGCAAAGCGCACGTACGCAACCGCGTCCAAGTCCTTCAACTCGTGCATTACCCATTCGCCGATCTGACGCGAAGGAATTTCACGCTCGCCGACCGCCAGTAGGCGATGCTCGATGCGTTGCACCGCGGCATCGACCTTGGCGGTGTCGACCGGACGCTTTTCCAAGGCGCGACGCATGCCGGCGCGTAATTTATCTTCGCGAAACGGTTCGCGGCGGCCGTCGGATTTAATGACTTGCGGCATGCGCAGCTCGGCGCGCTCGAAAGTGGTAAAGCGCTCGCTGCACACCGGACACTCGCGCCGCCGGCGCACACAATCGCCATCGTCCGCGAGTCGCGAATCGATGACGCGCGTATCTTCAGCCGAGCAAAACGGACAACGCATAGGCGCGCGGCCCCGGCCGCGGGATTAATAAGCGTCCGACTACTGATACACCGGATGGCGTTTGCATAAGGCGATGACGTCGCGCTTGACGCGTTCACGCGTCGCAACGTCGCCAGGATTGCTCAAAATGTCGCACATCCAATACGCGAGCTCGCGGCTCTCGCTTTCGTTGAAGCCGCGCGTGGTGCTCGCCGGTGTGCCGACGCGGATACCGCTGGTCACGAACGGCGACTGCGGGTCGTTCGGTACGGCATTTTTATTCACCGTGATATGCGCATCGCCCAAGGCCGCTTCCGCTTCCTTGCCGGTAATTTTTTTATCCACCAGATCCACCAGGAACAAATGATTGTCGGTGCCGCCGGAAATAATCTTAAAGCCGCGTTCAATCATGGCCGCTGCCATCGCGCGCGCATTCGTCACGACTTGTTTCTGATAGGTGCGGAAATCCGGTTGCAGCGCCTCTTCGAACGCCACCGCCTTTGCCGCGATGACGTGCATTAAGGGACCGCCTTGGATGCCGGGGAAAATAGTCGAATTCAATTTCTTTTCGATATCGGGATTGGCGCGCGCCAAGATAATGCCGCCGCGCGGACCGCGCAGCGTTTTGTGCGTCGTCGAAGTGGTGATATCGGCAATTTGTACCGGGCTCGGATATTGCCCGGCCGCAACCAGGCCGGCGACGTGGGCCATATCAACGAATAAATAGGCGCCGACTTTATCCGCGATGGCGCGAAAGCGCTGCCAGTCGACCACACGCGAATAGGCCGAGAAACCGGCGACGACCATCTTCGGTTTGTGCTCCAACGCCAGGCGTTCGACCGCGTCATAATCGATCAGACCGGTTTTATCGTTAATCCCGTATTGCACGGCATTAAACAGCTTGCCGGAGAAATTGACCTTGGCGCCATGCGTCAAATGGCCACCATGCGCCAAGCTCATGCCCAGGATCGTGTCGCCCGGTTGTAGCAGGGCGAAATAAACCGCGGCGTTCGCCTGCGATCCGGAGTGGGGTTGCACATTGGCATAGTCGGCGCCGAATAGGCGTTTAACGCGATCGATCGCCAGCTGTTCGGCGATGTCGACGTATTCGCAACCGCCGTAATAGCGCTTGCCCGGGTAACCTTCGGCGTATTTATTGGTGAGCTTCGTGCCCTGCGCCTCCATCACGCGCGGGCTAGCATAGTTTTCCGATGCGATCAGTTCGATATGGTCTTCTTGCCGCCGGCCCTCGCGCTGAATAGCGTCCCATAACGCCGGATCGAATTGGGCGATAGTTTGTTCTTTGCTGAACATGGATTCCCCGAAAAAATCGAAAAGCAGGGCCGCTCGGCGAGCGGCGCCAATAGGATAACCGATTACGGGGTTCTATGCATTGCGCACCTGCCGCGGCAGGTCGGCATCAAGACGCTAGAATGGCGTGCAGATTTTCCAGGTCGTTGATCACGCGCCACTCGCGCGCACCGGCATCGATGACACGCTTGTGCCACCAATCGAGACGCCCGAGATAGAGCCGCGGGTCGATATTATCGGTCCGAAGCTTAGTGACATTGACCGCGACGACGCGGATGTCCTTCAGGCTAATGGGGAAATTGCGCACTGTGGCCTTATCGAGCTCCTCCTGCATATCGGAGAAAATCAGTATGGTCTTATTGCGCACGCCGGCCTCGTTGAGATATTCCGCAGCCTGAATCAGGCCGCCGGTGATATCGGTGTACTGACTGCCATTGACGGTCTTGGTGAAAGACGCAATGCGGTCGCTGAAGGCCCGCTTTTGCGCATTCGCCTGCGATGGGCGCTTATCGAAGACCACCTTCGCAACAATATCCTTCTCGCTGAAACTGCGGCTATGGACCTGCGCCACCGCCAAGGCGTCGCCCGGCTCGAGATTACCCAACAAGTAATTCACGATTAACTGCGCCTTATTCGCCTCGAGCGCATAGGTGCCGGAGGTATCGACCAGCATGTAGACACCCTGACTGTGCTGACCGCCGCCGCTGCAGGCAACGGTGCCCACCACTAACAGCAGCGAGGCAAATTTAGCGACTGCGTTCATAGGCCACCTCCGCGGTTTTGGTGTTGGGGCGCGACGATTGCACCACGCGTTCGATCAGGAGCGGAATAAAAATCACCGTGTCGTAGAGCAATACCAGAGTCGCCGCGAGTTGCCGCGTCATATTCCCCAGCAGACGCAACGCAAACCCGGCGGTACGGATCGCAATCACCAGCGCGGCGCCGGCAACGGTGCGCAGCGACGCGATAAACGTCTCCAGCGGGATCGCGGCAAACGCCAGCACGAACGGCAAGACAAATCCGAGAATCATTTGCCCGGCGGTGGGAATCACCGCCAGCACGCCATCGGTGCCGCCTTGCGGTTGCATGACCGACAACGAATGCAGCAAGGCCTGTTTATCCGCGATCAACATATCGCGCATCAAGGCCAAGGACGCCTCGATGCCGGCGAGGATCACCAGAAACACCAGCGATACGATCAACATGCGGTGGCGCATTTTATCGGCCATGCTGGAGATGCGCGGGAATAAATGCGTGATGCGCAGCGACTCCATCAAAAACAGACCCATCGACGCCTCTAATAGAATCATGATGAGCGCGGCGATCTCCGAGGTCCGCAGGCTATCGGTAAGATAATCGCTGGCGCCGACCATTTCCGACATCGGCAAGGCGATGAGTTTGAAATTGATGAACGCACCGCCGAGCGCAATGGCCATTACCAAGGACGCGATCATGAACTGCGTGATTGCCGAGCTGGTCAAGGCGTGTTCCGCGCGTTCGCTGCCGGCGGTGATTTGCTGAAATTTTTCCATCTGCGCGTCGATGGTGGCGGCGCTGGTTTGCAGCCCATCGACGTTTTTATCGACGCGCGTCAGCGTCTCATTCAGCGAGCGCCAAAACGGCATAAAGCCCTTGAGGATTTTATGCCGCTCCTGGTAGGCGCGCCGATATTCGGCCAGCTGTTGCTCGTGGATATCAGTGACAGAGCGTTTAATTTCTTCCAATAAGCGCTGCGCCATTTCACTGCCGTTGGTCTTGATCTTTGCGACCGCGGCCAAGGCGTCGATCCAATCAGGCGGGTTCGGCGGCACTTCGTTACATTTTTGATAGTCCTCTTCGATGCGCGTGATCTCTTCGATCAATCGGCGCTGCAACGCCGGATATGCCTGCATATCGCGCTTCACCAAACGCGCGATGCGTTCGAACTCGCGCTCGATGCGTTGACCGACTTCTTCGCGACCATGCGCCAGCAGCACGACTTTATTGCGTTGGCGTAATTCCGCGGCACTTTGCAATAACCAGCGGCCCATGAGGCGCAGCGGGTTACCGATGAGATGGCTTAGAGAACGAATGAGTCCGTGCGCCGGTTTGCGCGTGGCGTACAAGGCAGGAATCACGAGAAACAACAAGACCAATAACGATAAGGCGATACGGTCGGGCCAAACTAATAACCACTGCGGCATGGAATACCCCCAAACGATCTGCGCTTTAGTGTCAGGGGTTTAGCATGCGTTGGGCGGGGCCAACAATGTTAGCCCGACGAAGCGCACCATCGACGAGACTATTGGTAGAACCCAATACCTTCTACGCCGGGGCGATAACACGCGTCGCACAAGTGCGAAATTAAGGGCGCGAATCGGCGATAGCGTCGCGCTTACTGGGCATCAAATCTTCGCGCGAAATTCCGAGCCACATCACGATAGGGCTTGCTACCAACACGGAGGAGTAAATGCCGAACAAGATGCCAATGGTCAGCGCCAAGGCAAAGTAATGCAGCGTCTCGCCGCCGAAAATCAACATCGACAGCACCGCGAGCTGCGTGCAGCCGTGGGTGATAATCGTGCGCGACATGGTGCTGGTGATCGCGTTGTCGATGATCTGCGGCGTCGTTGCGCCGCGCATCTTGCGGAAGTTTTCTCGGATCCGATCGAATACCACGACCGATTCGTTTACTGAGTAGCCGAGAATCGCCAGCACCGCGGCCAATACCGTGAGTGAGAACTCCCACTGAAAAAATGCGAAGAACCCAAGAATGATCACGACGTCATGCAAGTTGGCGATAATCGCCGCGATGCCGAACTTCCATTCGAAGCGAAACCATAAATACACCACGATACCAAGCGACACGAATAGCAGCGCCAAACCGCCGTTTTCCACCAATTCGCGCCCGACCTGCGGACCAACAAATTCGGTACGGCGTAATTGCGCCTGCTGGCCGTCGCGATGCAGTAAATCCATGACCGTTTCGGATAATTTAGCGCCGCTGTTTTGCACCTTCGCCGGCAGACGAATCAGCACATCGCGCGAGGTGCCGAAATTTTGCACGCTAACATCGGTGTAGCCGTTGCGCTCCAGGAGCGTGCGAATTTTCGGCAAATCCGCCGCCTGCGGAAAATTCACCTCGAGCACGGTACCGCCGGTGAAGTCGACGCCAAAATTGAGGCCCTTGGTCGCAAGCAAGGCTACCGCGGCGATAAAGGTGATCAAGGAAATGACATTGAACACCATCGCATGGCGCATGAACGGGATGTCTTTACGAATCTTAAAAAATTCCATGGAAACCCCTTCGCGTTAACGCCGTGGTTTAGCAACGGCGGTGCCGACCGTGCGCCAATTGGTATTGCCGATCGCGAGATGCGTCAGCTTACGGCGGCTGCCATAAATAAGATTGACCAGCGCGCGCGATACCATGACGCCGCTGAACATAGAGGTGAGAATGCCAAGACATAAGACGACGGCGAAGCCACGTACCGGTCCGCTACCGAAGGCAAACAACGCCAGGCCGGCGATCAGCGTCGTAATATTCGAATCGAGAATCGTACCGAAGGCGCGTTCGTAGCCAGCGAAGATACTCGCCTGCGGCGTATTGCCGTTGCGCAGCTCCTCGCGGATGCGTTCGTTGATTAGCACGTTGGCATCGATCGCCATACCAACCGTCAACGCGATCGCCGCCATGCCGGGCAAGGTCAAGGTCGCCTGCAGTAGCGACAACACCGCAACCAGTAACACCACGTTGACCGCCAGCGCGATCACCGCGGTGATGCCGAACATGAGGTAGTAAACGATCATAAATACTGAGATCGCAGCGAAGCCGATCCAGGTGGAATGAAATCCGCGTTGGATATTCTCCGCGCCGAGGC
>CAZCAK010000115.1:0-4450 GCA_964496605.1 uncultured Acidiferrobacteraceae bacterium
CTCCGGCTGGCCGAGGTTTTGGGCGCCGAAGCAAAATGCCCCGCTGACACAACGCGCCGACAACACCCACGGCATGACGCGTATCGAGGTGTTATGCGCACGCTGCGACGCCCATCTTGGACATGTTTTTCCCGACGGCCCGAAACCGAGCGGCCAACGCTTTTGTATTAATTCCGCGGCCTTGAAGTTTAAAGAGAAGAGCTAAAAGTTTCGCCGGGGATTTTTCCGAAATACCACCGACATGAATCCGAGGCGCATCGCGCCCCGGATTCAGCAGTTTCTTACGGGAGGTTTTTCGCCAAGAATTTCTTGGTCACGTCCCAGGCCTGTTTCGCCGCCTCGCTGTTATACGCGGCGCCCGAGGGGTTGGCGAAGGCGTGATTCGCGTCGTAGTTGTGGACCTCCAGCGACTTGCCGGCGGCCTTCATGGCTTGCTCGAACGCCTTCACTTTTTCCGGCGTGATGAAGGTATCTTGCTTGGCAAAAATTCCCAGCACCGGCCCCTTAATGAACGCCAATTGATCTGGATCGGTAACCAGCGGTCCGTAATAAATCACCGTCGCGTCGACTGCGTCCGGTTCTTGCAAGGTCGCGCGTAAGGATTGTCCGCCACCGAAGCACCAGCCGATGGTTGCGAGTTTGCGATTCGGCGCCTTCAATGCATTGAGCGTGGCGCGGTGCTTCGCGTTCGCTGCTTCTTGATCGACCGCGCCCATATATTTTTTGGCGGTGTCTTGGTCGGTTGCAATCTTGCCGTCATAAAGATCGACCGCCATCGCACGATAACCCATATCGGCAAAGCGATCGGCCCAACTCTTAATATGATCGTTTAAACCCCAATACTCGTGCACGACTAAGATGCCGCGCTTTGCATCTTTCGCGCCGACTGCATATACCTTGAACGGCTTCCCATCGGCGGTCTTGAGTTCCAGCATCTGCCCTTTGAGATTTTTCGGCATGTTTGGATTGAGCTGATGATCCTCGTTACGCAATCCGTCGTCGTGCGCCATTACCGGCAGTGCAAGCGCCAACAATAGAAGCGGAACAAGCGAACGCATACGCATGGCAATCTCCTTTTAATCATGATGGTAACCGTTACCGCGCCGAAGTCGACGCGGGTTAATTAAAACAGCGAGGCGCTTAATTCGTTCACCGCGGCAAGCATCTCGGGATCGTCGCTCAATGCCTCGGCGATCGCGCCGCGACAGGCGACGCGCGGATCGATACCGGACGCCATGAGCTTACCCGCATGTACCAGAAGGCGCGTGCTCGCACCTTCCTCGAGACCACTGCCCTTAAGATTGCGCGTCATGCCGGCGAAGCGAACCAACTTGCTCGCCATCGCCTGATCCAATCGTGTTTCGTGCATGACGATTTTGGTTTCCATATCGGCGTTGGGATAATCGAACTCGATCGCGACGAAGCGCTGCCGCGTACTCTGCTTGAGATCTTTCAGGACGCTTTGATAACCCGGGTTATACGAGATCGCGAGCGCGAATTCCGGTGGCGCGGTCAAGACCTCGCCGGTTTTTTCGATCGGCAACACGCGGCGATCGTCGGCCAGCGGATGAATTACCACGGTCGTATCCTTACGCGCCTCGACGACTTCGTCGAGGTAACACAAGCCGCCCATACGTACCGCGCGCGCGAGCGGCCCGTCCATCCAGACGGTTTCGCCAGCGGTGATCAAATATCGCCCGACCAAGTCGGAGGCGGTGAGATCGTCATGACACGACACCGTGACCAGTGGCCGTTTCAGGCGCCAGGCCATGTGCTCCATGAAGCGCGTTTTGCCGCAGCCGGTCGGGCCCTTTAATAAGACTGGAATCTGATTGCGATACGCCGCCTCGAACAGCGGGATCTCTTGCGCCTGCGGTTCATAGTAGGGTTCGGTAGTGACGAGGAGTTCTTCCGATTTAAGCGCGCGCGCCTTCACTGATTCATGCCAGTTTAGAGTGAGGACTCAGTATGCCAAAAAGCACGCGATGAATTAACTGTATCGCTTTCCCGTAGCTCCAACCAAAAGCGCATTGCCAAAGCGCGGGACCTGTCAGAGTATGCGCGCTTATTCCCCCGGTTGTGACCTGACGCCGAACGCCGCAACTCTCAAACGGGCGTTGCCATCTATCGCTTCACGGCGCGACCGGTCTGCCATGGGCGTGGGCTGAAATTGGGTCGGCGTCGGCGTTCCGGTTCAATCGGTTAGCGAAGCGATGGCGTGGTCTTTGCACCGCGCCGGCGCCGTTGCCGCCACGAAACCGCTCTTTCGGTGGCGTTGACGGGTCTACTGCGCGTAGTATCGGCGAACGCGGCATTCGGTAATTCCCCCGCAACGGTGTTATGAACACTAGCGGTCGACGCCGACCGAAGGGATAGTCATGGAGCGGCGAATACAGGCAGACCGTCGCGCGGCGGTCGAAAAGCGGCTGCGAGAGCGGCGCACGCGGCAAATTGGATCCGACGCCAACGTCGAGCAGTTGATTCATGACCTCGAGGTGCATGAGGTCGAGCTCGAGATGCAAAACGAAGAACTGCGGCGCGTGCAGGCCGAGCTAGAAGAATCGCGCCAACGCTATGCCGATCTATTCGATTTTGCGCCGGTGGGCTACGTCAGCTTCGATCACGGCGGCGCGATCCACGATATTAATCTCACTGCGGCTAATCTTTTCGGTGCGCCGCGCGGTCGTATCCTTAATAAACTCTTTTCCTTATATATCCATCGCGACGACGTGCCGGTGCTTTCGCGGCATTTGCGTCGCGTATGGGAATCGCATCGGTTGGAATCCTGCGAGTTGCGTCTTAAAGCCGGAATGCATTGGGTTCAGCTGGAAAGCTTACTGGTCGAGGGCGCACGCGGCAGTCATTGCCGTACCAGCATCATCGATATCCACAGCCGTCGCGCCGCGGAACAACAGGCGCGTCTCAGTGAACGCCAGCTACATCTATTGTTCGAGAACGCCATCGAGTACGCGATTTTCGTCATGGACGTCGATGGCGATATCACCGATTGGAATAGCGGCGCCAAACGTATCCTCGGCTTCAGTGAAGATGAAGTTGTGGGGCGTTCCGGCAAGATTATTTTTACATCGGAGGATGTCGCTGCCGGCATCGCCGATCATGAATTCGACACCGCGCGCCGCGAGGGTTTCGCCACCGACGAACGTTGGTACGTCCGCAAAGACGGCAGCCACTTTTGGGCCACGGAGGTGCTGACCGCCTTGCGCGACGAAACCGGTCGACTGACCGGTTATGCAAAAATTCTTCGCGATTCCACCGAGCACAAGCTTGCGACCCAGGACCGTGATCTATTGCTTTCGCAGCTCGAGCAAGAGCATGCGCAACTACAGGCAATCCTGAGTCAGATGTCCGCCGGTGTCGTGATTGTCGACAAGAATGGAAATTTAATTTCGTACAATCAGCGCGCCGAATCCATTCTCGGCGAGTCGATTAAGGGCGCGAACATCGACGTGTGGTATCGCGAATACCGCGTCACGCACCGTGACGGCCGGCCGTACTCGCTCGAGACGTGGCCGATATCGCGCGCCTTGCGCGGTGAAACTGTATTGGGCGAGGAACTCGAGCTCGCGACCGAACACTGGCACCGCACCTGGATGATTACCGCGGCGCCGGTGCGTGCCCCGAACGGCGCAATCACCGCGGCGGTCGCGACGTTTAACGATATTACCGAATCGCGTCGCCTGCAGGCGGAAATGGTTAAGGCCAGCAAGCTCGAATCGGTCGGCGTGTTGGCCGGCGGCATCGCGCACGATTTCAATAATCTGTTGACGGCGATTCTCGGCAATCTCTACTTGGTGAAGCTCGGGCTACCGGCCGACAGCGAGATGCATCAGGCCTTGGCCGACGCGGAAAATGCCTGTATGCGCGCCAGCAGCCTCACGCAACAATTGCTCACGTTTGCGCGCGGCGGCGTTCCGGTGCGCAAATCGGTCAATGCGGCGGCGCTCTTACGCGAGGCGGTCGATTTTGCGGCGCGGGGTGCCGGCGTGCATTGCGTGTTTGATGTGCCCGACGATTTATGGCCCGTAGAAGTCGACGCCGGTCAAATCGCGCAAGTCGTGAACAATCTCGTGATAAATGCGAAACAGGCGATGCCGCAGGGCGGTAGCATCTGGCTGCGCGCGCGCAACGAAACCTTGTCGCACGCGAGTCGTGTACCACTCACGCCTGGGCGCTATATCCGTTTTAGTATTGAGGACGAGGGCATCGGTATCGCGCCGGAGCAACGCGAAAAAATCTTCGATCCATTTTTTAGTACCAAGCCGAAAGGCAGTGGGCTCGGCCTGACGACGTCTTACTGGATCGTGCAGAAACACCAGGGACATATTATGGCGACGCCGCGCGAAGGCGGCGGTACGTGCATGATGGTGTACTTGCCTGCCAGCAGTGCCGTTGCGTCCGAAGCTCCCGTGGAGGCGGCTACGAACGTCGG
>CAZCAK010000115.1:4550-6186 GCA_964496605.1 uncultured Acidiferrobacteraceae bacterium
GTGATGGCGAATCCGACGCAATACGGCTTCGTCGCCACCATCGCCAAGCCTTATCAAATCGAAGATTTGCGCCGCAAGCTTGGCGAGCTCTTGAAACCAGCGGCAGCGCGATCGCAACGATAATGCAGTGGCTGTGTTCGCCGATAAGTCGGATGCTGCAGGTCTAGACACGCGTAAAATAGACTAAGCCTAAAAGCCGGGCAGTAGCTTAAGTCCGGACGAGGTTGTTCCTGCTTTTGAGTCCCCTAGACCCCGGATGGTCCCTAAAGACGATTAGGTACGACATGACGATTAATTTCGTTGTCACCGCTTTGACGCACTCCACCGGGAGTGTCTGCGGCGGTATTGTATGAGCACGGCGCGACCCGAGCGACGCACGCAGGAGTTCGATGCGGTACGGGCAGAGTTACATGAGTTGCGTCAGCGCTATGCCGAGGTCTACGAGCAGGCGCCGTTAGGGTTCTTGCGCTTCGATCGCGAGGGTCATATTTATGACGCCAATGCCATGGCAGCGAAACTCGTCGAGACCTCGGTGGAAAACCTCGCGCAGCAGTCGCTGGCGCATTATTTAATCGATCGCGACGTGGCGCGTTTTCGACGCCACCTCGAGGAGGTCTGGCGTAAGGAGGGGCGTCACACCTGTCAACTACAACTCAAGACGCGCACGCCGCGCATCGTGCAACTCGATACCGCACGCAATCCGCAGGCGAATTACTGTTTCGCCAGCATGAAAGACATCAGCGCGCGTCACGACGCCGAGACGCGCGCCGCCAATAGCGAGCGGCAGTTGCGACTGCTGTTCGAAAACGCCACCGATTACGCCATTTTCATGATGGATAGCGCGGGATTTATCACCGACTGGAATATCGGCGCCGAGCGTATTCTCGGTTATCGCGAACAAGAAATCGTCGGACGCCCTGGGGCGGTCATTTTTACGCCGGAAGATAGAGCCGCGGGCGCCGTCGAAGTGGAGCTCGCGACCGCGCGCGAGCATCATTGCGCCAACGATGAACGTTGGCACGTGCGCAAAGACGGCAGCCGGTTCTGGGCCAGCGGCATCATGATCGGATTGCTCGATGAGAATGACACTGTGGTCGGCTATGCGAAGCTCTTGCGCGATTTCACCCAACGCAAACTGGCGCTGGCGGAACGAGAAGGGCTATTGCGTCAGTTGGAGCGCGAGCACGCGCAGCTCGAGGCGATTGTGCGCCAGATGCCGACGGCGCTCATGTTGTTCGATGCCGATGGCACGCTCGTACTACATAATCCGCCGGCGGAAAAGCTCATCGGTGATATTCGCGATGGCGAGCGCCTCGATACAATGCAGCAACGCTATCCGTTCTATCGCGCCGACGGCACAGCATATGCGCCCGCCGAGCGCCCGCTGGCGCGCGCCTTACGCGGCAAAACCGTGGTCGACGAGGAAGTGGAGTATCGCACGGCCGACGGCCAGCGCTTATGGATGAGTGTATCGGTGGCACCGATCTACGATCGCAGCGGTGCGATTGTCGGCGGCGTGGCGGTGGCAGCAATAGTTTCAGCGGTTGAAGTGGTTTTCATGCCTCCTCACCCCGCCCTGCTCCTAGGCCGGCTTCTTGGCGGCCTCGATCCGGCGATTGATGTTCCACTGCTGCGC
>CAZCAK010000116.1:0-6173 GCA_964496605.1 uncultured Acidiferrobacteraceae bacterium
CGTCGCGATTGCGCAGGCTTAAATGATTACCGCCGATTTCCCATTGCGTATCGGTGCGGCGCCACACGATCTCGCCCTTGCCGGCGCTAATCGGCAGCGGCGCGATAAACACACGCGGGAATTGCAGATCGCCGGCATAACGCTCGACATTGAACTTGCCGCCGTCGCGCGTCACGCGCAGGCGACCGCTGATACCGCGAAACCCGGGGAACGACTGATACGCCGCGAGTGCGCCCTCTTCGATGCGGGAGTCGATCGAGAAATTTTCGATCTCGGGCCAGGGGCCATCGACCCGCGCATGAAACTGCGTCAGCTCGCCCTTGGGCTCGAGTGCACGCACGATCTCCAGTAGGCGCGGCTTATTTTCCAACTTTGCCAACACTGGCATGAGCGCAGCGACATTAATATAGTCTGCCTCGAGCGCGGCAAAGCCCGGCTCCTGGGTAAACCGCAGCGCGCCGCGCACCCACGGACGCGTTGCGCCGCCAATAAACACGTCGCTTAATTGCGCGTTCCAGTAGTCGGCGCCGCGTCGCCAATCGATGTCGGCATGCGCCTGCGCCAAGCTGATCGGTTTGGTCCAAAGATTTTCCGGGATGCGCAGCTTATCGATGGCGATGCGACCGTTGACGGCGAACGGCGCCGCCGCATCCCACTGACTATTAAGGCGCGCATCGATGGTACCGGCGATACCGGGTAGGCGTTCGCGCACGATCAGCGGCAATTGTTCCAGCGTCAATTGCCGCGCGCGCAAATACGCCTGTCCGCCCCAGTCGTCGCGACGATTGAAAATAACGTCGAGCGACAAGGTACATTCGGCGCACAAGGACGCGGGCCAGGCGGCGCCGAGATCGAGATGATGGCGTTGCCCGGCATTGCTCAAGATTAATTGCACGCGACTGACCGTCAGCGCCGGCTCTTGGCTCAAGGCATCGCGCCATACAATGGTACCGTCTTCGATGCGGATCTTGCGCTGCGCGAACAACCACGGCGTACCACTCGTGCCGGTTTGCGGTTTTAGTTGCGGCGCAAACGGTTGAAAACCGGGAATTTGCAAACGACCGTCGGCAATGCGCTCGACGGTTAATTGAGGATGCACCAGTATTAAATCGTGCAGCTGTACTTGGCCCCAGATTAAAGGCAACCAGGCAATACTGGCGCGCACTTCCGGCAGGACCAGCGCCGGCTCCGCGCCTGCGGTCGGCGCAATGCGCACATCGTGCGCCACCATTCCCGGGTACCAACCGCGCCAACGCGGACTAATCTTGCCGATCGTCACGGGATGCGCCAATGCGGTCGTGAGACGACGCTCGACATCGGCCTTGCGCAGCGGCAAATCGGGCAGCCATAGGTATACGACGAATAACGCGATGGAGAACACCAAGGCCGCAACCGCCGAGATGTACAATAAATAGCGCAGGCCGTGGCGCCACAATAGACGCAGCCATAACTTGAGATGCAAATGGCGCAACAGATGACGCATGGCTACATCAAGATAACGTCGAACTCTTCTTGGCTATAAAGCGATTCGGTTTGCAAATGAATCGGCTTACCGATGAACTCTTGCAGCTTCAGTAGACTTGGCGCCTCTTCGTCGGTGAGTCGGTCGATGACCACCTGTGACGCCAACACCAAATATTTATCGGCGCCGAACTGACGCGCCTCGCGCAAAATTTCGCGAAAAACTTCATAGCACACGGTTTCTGCCGTTTTGAGTACACCACGCCCCTGACACACCGAACACGGTTCGCATAGCACGTGCTCCAAGCTCTCCCGCGTGCGCTTGCGTGTAATCTCGACCAGGCCCAGCGGCGACATCTCGGTAACAAAAGTTTTGGCGCGATCGCGCGCGAGGGCCTTGTCCAAGGCGCGAATCACTTGACGCTTATGATCGTCGTCGCTCATATCGATGAAGTCGACAATGATCATGCCGCCTAAGTTTCGTAGCCGTAACTGGCGCGCAATCGCCTGCGCCGCCTCCAGATTGGTTTTGAAAATCGTTTCTTCCAAATTCTTACGACCAACGTAGGTACCGGTATTCACGTCGATAGTCGTCATCGCCTCGGTTTGATCGATGATCAGATAACCACCTGACTTGAGCAGCACCTTGCGCTCCAGTGCCTTTTGGATTTCGTCCTCGACCGAATAGAGATCGAAGATCGGTCGCTCGCCGGGATAATATTCGATGCGATCGACAACTTCCGGAATAAACTCGCGCGCGAAATCGACCGCCTTTTGAAAGCTCTCGCGCGAGTCGATGCGTACCTTCTCGACATTTTCCTTGAACTGATCGCGCATCGCACGCATCGCGAGCGATAGATCTTCGTGAATGATACTCTTCGGCGCCGCGGTTTTGATGCGCTCTTGCGCCGCCATCCACACACGCCGCAAATAGCGAATATCTTTTTTTAACTCCTCTTCGTTCACCGTCTCCGCCATGGTGCGCAGGATATAACCGCCATCGTCGCCTTCTTCCATTGCCGCACGCACCGCGGCGCGCAGCCGCTCGCGCTCTTGATCGTCTTCGATGCGCTGCGAAATACCGATATGCTTCGTATGCGGCATGTAGACGAGGTAACGTGCCGGCAGCGTAAGCTGCGTCGTTAGACGGGCGCCCTTAGTGCCGATCGGATCTTTGATGACCTGCACCACCACCTCTTGGCCATCGTGCAATACATCGGTGATGTTCTGCGGCGGCTCGCCGCCATTGCTGCGGATGTCAGACAATTGCAGAAACGCGGCGCGGTCGAGGCCGATCTCGACGAAGGCGGCTTGCATGCCGGGCAAGATGCGACACACCTTGCCTTTATAAACATTGCCGACGATGCCGCGATTGCGCGTGCGCTCGATGTGCACTTCTTGCAGTACGCCGTTCTCGACTACGGCGACGCGCGTCTCCTGCGGCGTCACGTTGATCAATATCTCTTCACTCACGGGTCGTTCCTGCCTATCGCGTTCAGTAATTGAGTCAGCTCATACAGCGGCAGGCCGACGACGCCGGAATAACTGCCACGGATTTCTGCGATGAATGCCGCGGCGCGTCCCTGAATCGCATAGCCGCCGGCCTTATCGGATGACTCGCCGCTGTCCCAGTAGGCTTCGCATTGGTGCCGCGTCATCGGTCCAAACCGGACCTCGGTCGTAGACAGCGCAGTCTCGCTGCCATGCTGGTGGATAAGGCATAAGCCGGTCAAGACCCGATGCGTACGCCCCGCCAGGCGTTGTAACACGGCGATGCCGGCGTTGCGATCGACCGGTTTGTCCAGAATATCGTCATCCAAGACGACAGCCGTATCGGCAGCCAGGATCGGTGCCTCGGGTTTGTGTTTGCACTGAATGCGGCGCGATGCCGCTTGCGCCTTGGCTTGCGCCAGACGGAGGACATAGGCCTCCGGCGTCTCGCCAGTGCGACGCGTTTCGTCGACGTCCGGGACCACGACTTCGAATTCGATGCCGATTTGGCGCAATAAGGCCTGCCGCCGCGGCGAACTGGATGCGAGATAGAGCCACATATTAATCGCCCCGATGATACGGCAAGTTGTGCACCAGGCTATAGGCACGATAGAGCTGTTCGGCGACGACGACGCGTACCAGAGGATGCGGCAGGGTCAGGGCCGATAGCGACCACACCTCGTGTGCGCGCGCGACACAGCCAGGTGCCAATCCCTCTGGGCCGCCGACCAAAAAGGCGACATCGCTTTCTTCTGCGAGCCACCGGCGTAAGGCCGCGGCAATATCGTCGGTACTATGGGGACGTCCGCTGCGCTCTAATGCGATCACACGGGCGCGTTCGGGGATTTTTGCTAAGAGCTGTTCGCCTTCGCCGGCGGCGATGCGGGTGAGATCGGCGTTCTTGCCGCGCCGCGCCGCCGCGACTTCATGCAACACTAGGCGACAATGCGCCGGCAGCCGCGTCGCGTACTCCTTAAATCCCGCCTCGACCCAAGCCGGCATGCGCGTGCCGACGGCGACGAGGTGGAGCCGCATTAGCGCGCGCGGGCGCGGCGGCGGACGTGTCGTTCCATGCTATCGTCGGCGGCAAGATCGGTCTTGCCGACGATATCTTCCGACCAGAGCTTCTCCAAATTGTAAAAGTCGCGCGTCTGCGGTCGCATGATATGCGCCACCACGTCGCCGAAATCGATCAGCACCCATTCGCCCAGACTCTTACCCTCGACACCGATGGGTTTGCGTCCGCGCGCACGTAGGTCGTCGATCAAACGATCCGCCATACTGCTGACGTGACGCGTCGACGTGCCGCTCGCGATCACCAGATAATCCGCCACATCGGTGAGTTTGCGCACGTCGAGCACCGCGATGTCCTGACCCTTGGCATCGCTGAGCGCAGACACGACTGCGGCCTGCATTTTTTTAGGCGTAAGCTTGGCGATTTTTTTACCGGCGGATTTGCCGGCGGTAGCAGTTGATGCGTTGGTGGCGGAGATACCGGCTGACTTCAAAAATTTAGTTGGCATTCGACTCCTGACGACGTTGAGAATGGTACAGCTTCTGCTCGCAAATATAGTGCCAGACGGCGCGTGGGAGTAAATCCCCTATCGGCGCCCGCCGGCCCTCGGACGCAATCGCGGCACGGATCTCAGTCGCCGAGATCGGCTGCGGTGTAACCGCCACCGGCCAAATCGCGCCGGCATTCGCGCGCAAGTCCGCGGCGCTACGCGCGATTTTCTTGGCGGCCCAGGCCGGCATAAAGTCGGCGCTGCCGGGGCGATGCAAGACCACGATATGGGCCAAAGTCATAATGTCGGCAAACCGATGCCATTGCGGCAGTCCTAACAAGGCATCGGCACCCACGATCAGCCACACCGTGTCCGCACCGTCGGCGTGCAAGGATTCGAGCGTGTCGACCGTGAATGAGGCGGCACTACGCTCAAGCTCGCGCGTATCGATCTCAATCTCGGGGAACTCCGCGCGTGCGAGTTGCAACATATGGAGACGCTGCGCGGCGCTGGCAAGCGGCGCCGGCCGATGCGGTGGAATATTGAGCGGAACATAGCGCACGGGGATGCCGGGGAATTCGCTACGGAATTCGCGGATCGGCCGCAGATGGCCGTAATGAACCGGATCGAACGTGCCGCCGAACATCGCGATTGGACTCATCGGGCGGCGGCGATTACCGAATTAGATTCGATCACTCGGCCGATTATGCCTTCGTATCGTCGTCAGCATCGCGGCGCCATTGCGCGTAGCAACCGTGACCGCAGAAGTGCAATACGTAATCCGGCCCCTCATAGCTGTGCGCCACCGAGTGCGGTATCTCCTTCATACAGACATCGCAGGCGATGGTCTCAGTCGGCGGGGTAATGCCCTTGGCTTCATGGCTGTTTTCGCTCATAAACCCGACTCCTTGATCACGGCGTGCGTGCGCCGTTATCGATTCAGTTGCAAACTCGCAGGATAGCCTGCGGCGTTGAGCGCGCGCACGACGGCGGCGGGATCGACCTCACCTTCCACCTCGGCTCGCTTGCCGGCGAGATCGACGCGCGCAGCCGTTACACCGGGCACGCCGCCAATTGCACGTTCAACATTCGCGACGCATCCGTCGCACTTCATCTTCTCGACCGCGAAATTCCATTGCGCCATAGGGCCTCGTTATTGCTGCAGCCGTTCGCGGACGCGTTCGAGGCGACCGCGCACTTCCCAGCCGAGCTTGGTAATCTCCGGACTATTTACCAGCGTCAGCACCGCCACCGGATCCATAAAGCTCACGATGATTTTGCCGTCGTCTTCCTCGCGCACGACGACATTACACGGCAGCAACAACCCGATGTCGGGCTCAGCGGCAATCGCTTGATTCGCCAACGGCGGGTTGCAAGCACCGAGGATCCGGTATGGTCGCCGGTCGATACCAAGCTTCGCCTTCATCGTCGCCTTGACGTCGATGTCGGTCAGCACGCCGAACCCTTCGGTCTTGAGGGCCTCGACGACGCGCTGTACCGCGTCGTCGAATTTACCGCCAAGCGTGGTATCGAACCCATACGGCGGCGGGCTGTGGCTGGTGGCGATTTTCCCGTGGTCCATCGGTACTCCTTATTTCTTCGTATCGGTTAGTAAATATTTAATCAGGGCCGCAATAACAAGAACGATAATGATCCAAAGCGCGATACCCATGTCTCTCCCCCTTATGGTGAATTACCCTGTGGCGGACGTACATC
>CAZCAK010000117.1:0-6126 GCA_964496605.1 uncultured Acidiferrobacteraceae bacterium
GCCAATTCCTGGCTCGCCCGTATGCAGGAAGGCTACGACCTGGCGCAAGAGACCGCGGCCCCGGCCGGGACGCCGACCAACCAGGCTGGACAATTGCCGCCGCCGCAAGCTGAAGGCGAGCGCGGACCGGCAGTGGAACTGTTCTAAAGACGGCGCTGTGTTAACGGTTGGAACGGAAGTTGCTATCTAGTTGCTACCAACAGGGCACACCTGAATAAAGGTTATGTATATGACAAATTCGAACGACGGCGTACAGCAATACAAGATACCGGCCGTGGCCACGGTGGCGGTGTTATTGCCGTGGATTTGGACCATCGGACTAGTCCCCACCTGGATTGCGGCCTTGAGTGCCTTGTTCTCGATGGTGGCGGTGATCCTCTTGGTCTACGCCAGTCGTCCAGCGCTGCGAAAGGAAGAAGGAACCGAGGCGAGCCTCGCCGAAAGCCTGCACACCTTCTTGCATCGTTGGTCCGGTATGGCGCATCAGACGCAAGATAATCTGCAGGACGTGCGCGTGCAGATTCATGGCGTCATGGAACAAACCGAACAGGCGGTGCTGAATCTAAGCGGATCGTTCCGCAATATCACCGCCAAGACGAATGAACAAATGACCTACGCCTTGAATCTGCTGCAGAACACACACGGCATGGTCGCGGGTAGCGAATACATGAACGGCGCGGCGCAGTCACCGTCCTTGCCCGACTACATCCGTGCGAGCGAAGAGATGATGCAGCGCCTGGCCGAGGCCATGGGCCGCTATAACGAGGTCTCAAGCAAGTTATTGGCCTATGAGAATCAGATGCAGGCGGCGGACCAAGGCGCCGACGAATTATTCGCGCGCCTGAATAATGCGCTGCGCAAGATCGGTGTCAATGTCAGCGTCATGCAAACCACCGAAGGTGCCGCCGCGGCAGACGCGGCGCACGACGCGCTACGCTACGAACAAGAGCTGCACGATTATCTACGACTCCTGCGCAGCGGCCGGAGTGATGTTTGTAAGAACATCTGCAATATCGCGTCCGAGGTGAAGGACGCTGGTGAAGCGGTGCGGCGCGAGATGGCGCTATTGGCCACCAGCATGCGCAAAAAGAACGAAGAGGTGGCAAGCCTCGTGAGCCGCATCAACGCCTTGGGCGAAGAGGTACGCAAGGACATTTATAAAGTCATCGTCGAGCTGCAGTTCCAGGACATCACGCATCAAAAGCTCGAGCGTGTGCGTACACCGCTATTGAATGAGTTAGGCCAAGGTCTACGCGCGATCGCGCAGGAGACCCATGTCATTTACGAAAAGCTGCGTCGCAGCGTCGCCGACCATGGGCGCGTGCCGGAGCCGATGCCGGCGGAGGAGCAAAAGCCGGTACACCATTTACAAGCCGGTCATCAAAAACCGGAGCTCGGGAACAAGGTCGAGTTATTTTAATTAGGAGACTGCCATGGCAAACGTATTAGTTGTTGACGATTCCACGACCATGAGGCAAATGGTCAGCTTCACCTTAACCGGTGCCGGTCATAAAGTGATCGAGGCCGCAGACGGCGAAGATGCATTGAAGCAAGTCGAGGGTAAGAAAATCGACTTGGTCATTACCGACATCAATATGCCCAAGGTCGACGGAATTTCCCTGATCAAGGCGTTGCGTGCGCAGCCGGCGTTCAAGTTCACGCCGATCCTGACGCTCACCACCGAATCGCAAACGGAAAAGAAGGCCGAGGGTAAGGCTGCGGGCGCCACCGGCTGGATCGTGAAGCCGTTCAATCCCGAATCTCTATTATCGGTTTTGAATAAGGTTTTGGTGTAATGCAAGGAATGCGTATGCCATGGCAACAATCGACCTAGAGCGCTTTTTCCCGACCTTTTTTGCCGAAAGCGCCGCCGGCCTCGACAATATGGAGGCCGATTTGCTCCGTCTCGAGCAAGACACCCGCGACACCGAGATCATGAACGCGATCTTTCGCGCGGTGCATTCCATTAAGGGTGCTAGCAGTACCTTTGGTTTCAGCGACATCGCGAACTTCACGCACGCACTCGAAAGCTTTCTCGACAAGATGCGCAACGGTCAACTGCTGGCGACCGCGGCGATCGTCAATATTCTACTCAAGGCGGTCGATGCGCTGCGCGCGATGCTGGCTGCGGCACAAAGACGCGAGGCGGTTGACGCACGTACGCTCGACGCCAATGAAACGATTCTAAATTCGCTGCAGGTGCAGGACTTTGCGTCGCCTGCGGCTGCGCCACAACGCGCTGCCGCATCGGCGGCGTCGGCACCGACTGCGGCGCGTTATGTCATCGAATTCACACCGCACGCCAATTTATTCAGAACCGGTAACGATCCACTGCGCCTGTTTCAGGTGTTGGGACGTATGGGCACCTTGCGTGTCACGGCGAACACCGCGGCGCTACCGCCGTTCGATGCGCTCGACCCCGAGGCGGCGTATATCTCTTGGCATTTGGAATTAGAAGCGCCGGCTACGCGCGCGCAAATTCTAGAAGTTTTCGAGTGGGTCGCTGACGATTGCGATTTAAGCATTAGCGAAATCGATGCCGTGGCTCCTGCCGCGGACGCGGTCACGGTGCCGACGCCGGTAGAAATCCCGCGCGAGTCGCAAGGTGCGAAAGACAGCGCCCATCTCGTCAGCAACTCTTTGCACGTCAGCACCGAGAAGGTCGACGATCTAATTAACTTGGTCGGCGAGCTTGTAATCACACAAACCATGCTGAAGCAGCTTGGCGAAGACTTCGCGATGGAGCGCGTGGTACAGCTACAGGGCGCCTTGGCACAGTTGGAGCGCAATACGCGCGATTTGCAACAAGGCGTGATGTCGATCCGTATGTTGCCGGCGAGTTTTGCCTTCAATCGTTTTGCACGCATGGTGCGCGATACCAGCCAGCAATTGGGCAAGCGCGTCGATCTCAAGATCTCCGGTGAACAGAGCGAGCTCGATAAGACTGTCATTGAAAAATTGATCGACCCTTTGACGCATCTTATTCGCAATAGCCTCGATCACGGAATCGAAACGCCAGAGGCGCGTCGCGCCGCTGGCAAGCCCGAGACCGCAACGGTGTCGCTGCATGCGGAGCATAAAGGCGGCAATATCGTGATTCAGGTGAGCGACGACGGCCAAGGTTTGAATCGCGCCAAGATTCGCAGCAAGGCCGTGGCAAAAGGCTTGATCGCCGCCGACGCAAACTTAAGCGATCATGAAATCGATCGATTAATTTTCCTGCCGGGCTTCAGTACCGTCGAAGTCGTCACCGACGTTTCCGGTCGTGGCGTCGGCATGGATGTGGTGCGACGCAATATCGCCAGCCTCGGTGGCAACATCGATATCGACTCCCGTCCTGGTGCCGGCATCCGCTTCACTATTCGATTGCCGCTGACGCTGGCAATCGTCGACGGCCTGTCGCTCGCGCTTGGCGATCAAATCTACATCATGCCGCTCACATTCATTTTGGAATCGATTCGGGTACAGCCGCATCAATTGCGCAGCGTCGCCACTGCCGGTGCGGTGGTGGAGGTACGCGGCGAGTATCTGCCGGTTTTAGATTTGCATCGCATGTTGAATACCACGGCGACGCCGGCATTGCATGAAGGCATTTTGGTATTGGTCGAGGCTGAGGGTAAGCGGGTCGCGCTGCGCGTCGACGCCTTGCTCGGTCAGGATCAAGTCGTCATCAAAAGCCTCGAGGCAAATTACCGTAAGGTGCCGTATATCTCCGGTGCCACCATCTTGGGCGACGGCCGCGTGGCATTGATTCTCGATGCCAATGCGCTCGTGCGTAGTGTGTGACGATGGAAACGAATCGATTCTCGCGTATCGGTGTTTGCGGTGCGGTGCTCGGCGCGATCGCCCTATGTGCCCTAGCTTGGTATTTCGGAGCCACCAGTCTCGCCTTGAGTGGTATCGCGATCGTGATCGCCAGTCTTGGCGTCGGCGTGTGTCATCTACTCCGTAGCCGCCATGCGCTGCGACAAGAGCTTGCCGACTTGCGCGCGCAGTGCGCAGCGCTCGAAGTCGAGCGCGCACAGTCGGCGGCGGCGCAGGCATTGCTGAAGGCGTTTTCGGTCGACGCCGGCCGCGATCCGCAGCTGCATCACACCCAAACCGAAATCGAACATGGCGCAGAAGTGGCGGTGCAGGAAGTCGCCGCGCTTCGCGTTGCGATCACCGAAGACGCCGATCATGTCGCCCATACCAGCCGGCTGGCGGCGAGTGCTTATAACAACGCCTGTCAGGGCGATGCCGCGATGCGCGAGGCGGTCACTTATATGGGAGCGCTCGAAGGCCGCGCGCAAAAGATTGTGGAGATTATTGGCACTATCGACGGCATCGCGTTTCAGACGAATATTCTTGCGCTGAATGCCGCAGTTGAGGCGGCGCGCGCCGGCGAACAAGGGCGCGGTTTCGCCGTCGTCGCCGGCGAGGTCCGTAGCCTAGCGCAGCGCAGCGCCGAGGCGGCGAAAGATATTAAGTTATTGTTAAACGATTCGGTGGCAGAAATTCAAAGGAGCAATACCGCCGCCAATCGCGCCAATGAAGCGACTGATGAGCTCGTAACCATCGCGCAGCTCATGGCGGAATTGATCAATGGCCTCACTGCGACGCGCGCCGCACAAGATGGCGCCCTGCCGCGCGTCGAGCAGGCGCTTGAGAGCTTACGCACTGCCTGTGGCCGCCAGACGGAACAACTGAAGGGGTGGTACGCGGCTGCGGCCGAGGCCGTTGATGCTGCCGCCCATGCCGCCGCACCCACCCAGGCACGAAACTTGAATGGTAAGGCGATGCCGGCGCGCGGTGCGCGTGTCCCGCGTGAGTTAAAGGCTTCCTAGGCGAAGGCGCACGACGATAAGAGTGAGGGTGTATGGCATTAGAACATAAGACAATCACTGATAACGCCGCGCGGCAAGAATTTCTCACGTTCTTGCTCGGCGAGGGCGAATACGGCATCGATATATTAAAGGTGCAGGAGATTCGCGGCTACGAGCACGCGACGCCGATTGCAAATGCGCCGGCGTTTATTAAGGGCGTGATCAATCTGCGCGGCAATATCGTGCCGATCATCGATCTGCGCATTAAGTTTAATCTCGGCAAGGTCGCGTATGACGCCTTGACGGTCGTAATCATTTTGAACATTGGCGGCCGCGTTGTTGGCGTGGTGGTCGACGGCGTATCCGATGTGGTGGCCCTGAAGACCACCGATATCAAACCACCGCCGGAGTTCGGCGCGACGTTTAAGGCGGAATATCTCATCGGTCTCGGTACCTTCGACGAACGGATGCTAATCTTGGTAGACATCGAGCGCCTCATGACCAGCACTGAATTGGGGCTTATCGATGAGATGGCAGCGTAGATCATCGACCCATCACCACTTAGGAGAATAATGCACATGTTTGTTTCTAAAGCTAAATTGCTCGCCGTAGCCCTGTCCGTCACCATTGCTATGGTCTCGTTTACGGCGCAGGCGGATTTGCCGCCCGATATGCGCGCCAAGGTCGAGCGCTATAAGGCCAAGCTCGTCGAATGGGCGCGCGATCCGGTTTTGGTGAACGCGGTGCGCGAGGCCAATAACGGTAACGGCCTTGCCGGTATGACCAATGCCAAATGGGACGCTCTAACGGAAACCGATCCGACCGTGACCGCATTCCAAACTAATGCCGCCGGCCGCATGTTGTCGCAGCTCGACGACGACAAGGGTATCTCCAAGCTCTACCTGCGGGACGCCAAGGGCAATATCGTCGCCGGTAGCAATAAGCCGATTCTTTATAACAACAGTAACCGCGCGCCGTTCTCAGAGGCAATGAAGGGTTCGCCGTTTCATGCTAATGAAGTGAAGCCGGATACCACCACGCAAATCAAAGGCGTGCAATTATCCGTCCCGGTGCTCGATCGCGGTAAGGCGATCGGAGTATTACAGACCAGCGTCGTGGCAGATTAACCGCCGCTGCAAACCCAATAGTGTTGGAGGTCAACATGAACACAATTATCAAACATTCGGTATCACCACTCATCGTTGCCGCCACGCTATTGGGCTTCGTTGCCGTCTTTACGGCGACGGCGGCGCGCGCGGAGCTTAGCGCCGATAGTCAACAGAAAGTGGAACATTACAAAAAGAAATTGATGGATTGGGCT
>CAZCAK010000118.1:0-2130 GCA_964496605.1 uncultured Acidiferrobacteraceae bacterium
CGACTGCTGGTTGAACCCCGCCAGGCCTTATGCGAAACCGGACTCGGCGGCTGGGCCGTGGGCACCGGCCTAAACACCGCGCCGGATTACGCGCGCCGGGTTGCCACCGAGCTGGCGCGACTCACCGGCGAGCCGATCGTACCGGCAGCCGATCTCATCGCACAGATGCAATCGATGACCGATCTGCTGCATCTAAGCAATGCTATACGCGCCCTGACGGCCGAGTTAACGCGCATCGCCAACGATATGCGCCTCCTCGCATCGGGACCGCGCACCGGCTTTTACGAAATTTTATTACCCGCGGTGCAACCCGGGTCGAGCATTATGCCGGGTAAGGTCAACCCGGTGATGTTCGAGATGCTGAATCAAGTTTGCTATCAGGTGATGGGCCAAGATGCCGCGATCGCGGCCATGACCCAGGCGGGGCAACTCGAGCTCAATGTCATGATGCCGGCGCTCGGCTCGGCGCTGTTCGATGCCATGGATTGGCTCACGAACGCGATCCGCGCGACCACGGAAAAGAATCTTCGCGGCCTAAGCGTCAATCGCGAACGCTGCCGCGCCTATGCCCACGACAGCACCGGACTTGCGACCCTGCTCAATCGCGCCATTGGCTACAGCGCCGCGGCGGAAGTGGCGCAGGAGTCGACACGTAGCGGTCGACCAATTCGCGATCTAGTAGTAGAGAAAGGCTTGATGGAAGCGGCGGCATTCGACGCGCTGGTGATCGAGGCGACGCGCGCCGCGCGTTAGCCGATGTCAGTGCGGCGCACGCCGCGTCTTGTTCATCGTCTCGACATTGGTCGCACCCCACTGCGGCATGAGCGCAACCAATAAGGCGCCCATGAGAATCACCGCCCAGGACACGTAAATCCAAATAAGAAATACCGGTAACGCGGCAAGCGCGCCGTACACCAGGCGATACGACGAGTACTTGATGACCACGAGTGCGAAACCGCGTTTGGCGATCTCGAATAAAAGCGCGGTGACCATGCTACCGATCAAGGCATGACGCCAAGATACTGTGGCGTTCGGCACGACGATGTACAACAACATAAATACGCACACCTCAGCCACAAACGGCAAACTCACGAGGACCGCATGCCACACACCGACACCGACATTGCCGCCGGAAAAGGAAAATAATGCCGAGGTCAAAGACAAGCTCACGCCGAGCAAGATCGGACCCAAAGTCAAAATCGCCCAGTAGCTTAGGAACCGATGCACCAATTTGCGCTTTTGTGGTACGCGCCAAATATCGTTGAAGGTTTCTTCGATCGTCGCCATCAGCATCAAGGCAGTGACGATCAAAAAACCCAAGCCGAACGCCGTCAGTTGTGCTGACTTGCTAGCGAATTGATTGAGATAGCGCTGCACCACGTCGCCCGCCGCCGGGACGAAATGACTGTAAAGATAATTCTGCATCACCAGCATCCATTTCTGGAATACCGGGAAGATCGAGAATACGCCGAACGCCAGCGTCGTCAGCGGCACCAGCGATAACAACGTCGTGTACGACAAGGCCTGCGCCACGCGATTCAGACGGTCTTCTTGAAACTGCGCAAACGCCAGCCGCGCGAAGTGGCGCAGATTCGACTTGCTGGTGCGCCAAGCCTGGCGCGTGGGTAAGGTAATACGCATTCGGATCCTTGAGTATCGCGGCATGAAAATTATCGGAAGCGCGCCTAGCGCATGTCAATCGAAAGCACGTTACAATCGCCTCATGGACGTTACTATCTACCATAACCCGCGCTGCGCCAAATCACGCGCCACCCTGGAGCTGCTGCGCGCACGCGGTCTCGATCCCACCGTCGTCGATTATTTAACGCAACCGCCGACCAAAGCGCAGCTAGACGAAATCTTGCGCGCGCTCAAAATGGAACCGCGCGATCTAATGCGCAAAAAGGAGGCGGCGTACGCCGCCGCCAATCTCGACGACCCTGGATTGACGCGCGATACTTTGATCTACGCCATGATCCAGCGGCCGCAATTGATCGAACGACCGATTGTGCTCGCCAACGGCAAGGCCGCCATCGGCCGGCCGCCGGAAAACGTCCTATCCATTCTCTAATGTCCCGACGTTAATGTCCGATATCTTGGTGTTGTATTACAGCCGGCACGGTTCGCTGC
>CAZCAK010000118.1:2230-6120 GCA_964496605.1 uncultured Acidiferrobacteraceae bacterium
CCGACGTTAATGTCCGATATCTTGGTGTTGTATTACAGCCGGCACGGTTCGCTGCGTGCAATGGCGCAGCAAGTGGCGCGCGGCATCGAGTCGGTCGCGCCGATGCGTGCGCGTCTACGCACCGTACCGGAGGTCGCGCCGGAGACGCAAACCGCGGCACCGCCGGTGCCGGCGAGCGGCGCGCCTTATGTCACACTCGCCGATTTACGCGAGTGTCGCGGTGTGGCGTTGGGTAGTCCGGCACGCTTTGGCAATATGGCGGCGCCGCTGAAGTATTTTTGGGAAACGACCTCGCCCTTATGGCTCGCGGGCGAGCTCGTGGGTAAACCGGCAGCGGTATTCACCTCAAGCTCCAGTCTCCATGGCGGCCAGGAATCGACGTTGTTATCGATGATGTTGCCTTTATTGCATCACGGCATGGTCGTGTTAGGCATCCCGTATACCGAGGCGGCACTCAATCGCACGAGCAGCGGCGGCACGCCTTATGGCGCGAGTCATACCGCCGGGCTGCATAACGACCGCGCCTTCACCGAGGACGAACAGCAATTATGTCGCGCCCTGGGTGCGCGACTGGCCCACACCGCAATCCGTTTGGGCGAAATCGATGCGCGCTAGTTATTGGCAATGGTTGGCACTAACGGCTTATGTCGGCTTGATCATATTGACGTTGCTGTGGGAAGGCTGGCTCGCACCAGCGCCCCTGATGCCACCGGGTTTTTGGTTGCTGCTGAAGGCGGTGCCGCTGCTATTTCCGTTATTCGGCTTATTGCACGGCAAGTCCTATACCTTCGCCTGGGCCAGCATGTTGATTCTGGCGTATTTCGCCGAAGGACTGACGATTGCCTTTTCCAAGCAGGCGACGTGGACCTTGAGCAGCACCGCGCCGTATGCGGTGCTTGAGGCGATATTGAGTTTGTGGTTTTTCATCGCCGCGATCGGCTACATTCGCCGCCGCGCGCATGAAACACGTTCGGCCTCAGTCGAGTGAGCGCAGAAACGGAATGGTAATGCGCCGCTGCTGCACCAACGACTCGCGATCGAGGCGCTCCAATAATTGCATCAGGCTGGTGAGATCGCGCGGATAGCGTTGCAGCAAATATTGCGCCACGTCTTCCGAGAGCGTTAAACCACGCGAGCGCGCCTGACGCATGAGCCAAATCGATTTATCCGCGTCGCTTAAGGGTCGTAATGCGTAGACGACACCGGCCGCCAATCGCGTCGCCAAATCTTTGAGACCGAAGTTCAGGCGTTGCGGCGCCTGTGCCGCGGAACAGAGCAAACCACCACCGGTCACGCGTATGCGCTCGTATAAATCCAGCAGCGCACGTTCCCAAGCAATATCACCGGCAATGGCATCGATATCGTCGAGACAGACCACGCGACAGCGATCGAGGTTCTCCAGTAACGCGGGTGCCAAACTGCGATCGGCACAGGGGATATAGGCGCAGGTCTGGTGCGCCGCGTCGATCGCGTGACACACCGCCTGCAACAAATGAGTTTTGCCGACCGCGGCTTCACCGTAAAGAAATATCGACGCCGGTGCCTGCGGTAATGTTTGCAATAACGTTAGGACTTCTTGATTCGCGCCGGTGACAAAATCGGCGAACGTGGCGCCGGCGCGCAGGCGCAGGGCCAAAGGTAGCTGCACGCTCACGGCAGCGGCGCAACGCCGGCTTTTTTATATCCCGCTTGTACGTGACGCAGCCAGACCATCGCCATCGCCGCCACCGGCAACGCCAATAAGATGCCGAAGAAACCGAATAATTGTCCGCCGGCCATCACGGTAAAAATTACCACCACCGGATGCATGCCGATGCGCTCGCCGACGAGGCGCGGGGTTAGCACCGTGCTTTCCAATACTTGTCCAACCATGAACGCCAGTAACACCCATAACATCGGCAAGGGTTCTTGAAATTGCACCAGAGCCGCCAACGCACCACTGGTAAGCCCGAGGACAAAACCGAGATACGGCACAAAGCTCACCAAGCCGGCAAATAATCCGATCGGTAAGGCGAGATCGAGCCCCACAATCCACAGACCGACGGAGTAGATTATTGCCAATGCCAACATCACCGATAATTGCCCGCGCAAAAATCCCGCCAGCGCGTCGTCCATTTCGCGTGCGACCGGCGTCATGCGGCTGCGTTGTTTTGGCGGCACCAACTGACTTGCGCCGTACATGACCTCGTCCCAATCGCGCATGAGATAAAAAGTGACGATCGGAACTAGCAAAATATTCAGCACCCAACCGACTACACGCATGCCCGAATCGGTCGCAAAGGTGAGCAAGGTACCGAGCCATTTGCCGACTTCTTGCCAACGCTGCGCCAGCTCGGTCTTGATCGTATCCATATCCAAGGCCAGCGTGCCGCCGCTGAGATCGCCGATCTTCAATTGAAGCCAATCGATATACTGCGGTAGCTTGGTCGCGAACTGCACGATTTGCCGCTGCACCAGCGGCAATAGCCCCACCACCAATCCGAGGATCAGCAATGCGAAGATGAAAAATAGAACGATGATCGTGAGGCTGCGCGGTACTCCATAGCGCTGCAAACGCGTCACTAGGGGATTGCCGGCGTAAGCCAATAATAGAGACACGAGAAACGGCGTTAGAATTGGCGCCAATAGATACAACACGTAACCGGTTGCGAGCACAATCGCGAGCGTCAGCAAAAGACGCGCGGTGTCGGTGGTTTTAGCGGCGCTTGCCATGCACCCCTTGCTCGGTATTTTTCAATACGCCCCAGACCCAAACGTAATGCACGGCGCTGGCAAAGGTCGTCACAAACACCAGGTAGATCAGGGCATCGACCACGGCCGCGATTTGCACCCAGCCGCTGAGCTGCGCCAACACCAACACGACTAACGCGACCTGCAACACCGTATTGAGTTTACTTAGGCGACTCGGACGCATATGCACTGGACCCACGATCGAGGTGTACGCGAGATACCCGCCGACGATAAGGACGTCGCGAAACACCACGCTCAAGGTCAGCCAAAACGGAAGATGATCGAGCAGACTCAACATCACATAAGCGCTGACCAATAGAATTTTGTCGGCAATCGGGTCCAGGATGCCGCCGAGGCGCGTGATGAAGTTATAACGTTTGGCGATAAAGCCGTCCAAACCATCGGAGGCGCCGGCCAGTACGAATACGCCGAAGGCGGTGGAATAATGATGATCGCGCACCAAAAGGATGAAGACCGGCGCTAACGCGATGCGAAGCAGTGTGATGGCATTCGGCAGATTCGTCAGCAGCGCTTTCAACACGGCCTTATCCTTAATGTTGCGCGCACGCTATGTGAGGGCATAAGTGAAGTCAAGGTTTACACCCCGACACCCAGCCCCTACCATAGCGTCGCGAGGACCTCATGCCGCAACCCCCCCAAGAATCTCTAAGCTACCGCGACGCAGGTGTCGATATCGATGCCGGCGACGCATTGGTCGAAGCGATCAAACCGATCGCGCGCCGCACACAACGCGCCGGTGTGCTCGCGGGCCTGGGCGGCTTCGGCGCCCTATTCGAAATTCCGCTCGATCGCTATCGCGCGCCGGTATTGGTGTCGGGTACCGACGGCGTCGGCACGAAGTTAAAGCTCGCGATTGAAACCGGCATACACGACACCATCGGCATTGATCTCGTTGCCATGTGCGTTAACGACGTCGTGGTGCAAGGCGCCGAGCCGCTTTTCTTTCTCGACTACTACGCCACGGGCAAACTCGATGTGGCGACCGCGACCGCAGTGATTTCCGGTATCGGGCGCGGTTGCGAGCTGGCTGGCTGCGCCCTGGTCGGCGGCGAAACCGCCGAAATGCCCGGCATGTATGCCGCCGAAGATTACGACCTCGCCGGCTTTTGCGTCGGCATCGTTGAGAAGACGCAGATCAT
>CAZCAK010000119.1:0-6117 GCA_964496605.1 uncultured Acidiferrobacteraceae bacterium
ATAGCGCTAAGGCTTAGCCGATTTGTACCGCGCGTGCATGCAGCTCCTGCTCGCGTTCCTCTTCTTGCTGTAGGGCCCACATGCGCGCGTAGGCGGCGTCGTGCGCCAGCAATTCGCGGTGCGTGCCGCGTTCAATAATGCGGCCGTGTTCCATGACCAGAATTTGATCCGCGTCGATCACAGTCGAGAGGCGATGCGCAATGACGAGCGTAGTGTGATCCGCCGCGATCTCTTTCAGCGCCGCCTGGATCGCTTTCTCCGCGTGCGAGTCGAGCGCCGACGTTGCCTCGTCGAAAATTAAAATACGCGGACGTTTTAAAATCGCACGCGCGATCGCCACGCGTTGCTTTTCTCCACCGGAAAGTTTTAAACCGCGCTCGCCGACGACCGTATCGTAACCCTCCGGTAACGATTCGATGAAGTGGCGAATATGCGCATGCGCTGCCGCCTGCACCACTTCCTCGCGCGTCGCCTCTGGCCGACCATACGCGATGTTGTAATAAATGCTGTCGTTAAACAGCACCGTATCCTGCGGCACGATGCCGATTGCGGCGCGCAGGCTGAGCTGTGTCAGATCGCGTATATCCTGATCGTTGACGCTGATGCGACCGTTCGTGACGTCGTAGAAACGGAACAGCAATCGCGCCAAGGTCGATTTTCCGGAACCGCTATGCCCGACTACGGCAACCTTCTTGCCAGTGGGAATTTCAAAGCTGACGTCGAATAAGATTTGTCGATTCGATTCGTATGAGAAGTCGACGTGCTCAAAGCGCACCATGGCGCCGTCGCCGCTCAAGGTCTTCGCATCCGGCTTATCGGCAACCTCGGCCGGTTGTTGTAACAGCGTGAACATCTTCTCCATATCGGCCAGCGCGTGTTTGATCTCGCGATATACGAAGCCAAGAAAATGTAACGGCATATAAAGCTGGATCAAAAATGCATTCACCAGCACCAGATCGCCGATGCTCATAGTGCCGCGCACAACTTGCTGGCTCGCCATAATCATAAGTACGGTTACGCCGCCGGCGATGATCGCACCTTGACCAATATTGAGATAGGCCAAGGACGTTTGATTGCGCACCGCCGCGCGTTCCCATACCTGCAGATTCTCGTCGTAGCGTCGCGCCTCGAACGCCTCGTTGCCGAAATATTTCACCGTCTCGTAATTAATCAGGCTGTCGATTGCCTTGGTGTTCGCCTTCGAGTCTTGCTCGTTCATCATGCGCCGGAACACCATGCGCCATTCCGTGACGAATAGGGTGAAGGCGACATAAGCCGCCAAGGTGATGAAGGTCACGATCGCGAACGCGGCGTCGTAACGTTTGAGCAAGATACCCGCGACCAACGCGATTTCCACCAGCGTCGGCAAGATATTGAACAGCATGAAGTTGAGTAGGAAGCTAATACCGCGCGTACCGCGTTCGATATCGCGTGCGACACCGCCAGTTTGTCGCTCCAAATGAAATCGCAGCGACAGCGCGTGCAGGTGATTGAATACCTGCAAGGCGACGCGGCGGATACTATTTTGCGTGACCTTGGCGAAGACCGCATCGCGCAATTCGCCGAAGGTTGCATTCGCTAAGCGTAGCGCGCCGTAGCCCAGCAGCAGACCTAGCGGCAATGCCAGCATCTGGCCTTTTTGATTTAAGTGGTCCACCAGTTCTTTCAATATCAGCGGCACACTGACATTGGCGATCTTGGCGGCGATCAGTAGCGCTAAGGCCACCAGCACACGACCGCGATAGGCCCATACATACGGGAATAAAGTGCGGACGGTGTGCCAGCTATTGAGTTCGTTTAAGCGGATTTTGGCAGTCGAGCGATAGGCACGCATAGCGGCAGTTTACCGAAGTCAGCGCGCCGGCGCTAAAGCATCGCGCCGGATGGCGGCCCGAATTATGCGCTGAGCGTGAAACCCACGATCCAGCCGTCGGCGAGCCACTGTTTCAACAATGCCGCGGCCGCGGCTGCTACGTGGTCGGGCGCATGGAATGTGCATAAGTCTTCACATAAGGCGCCGAACGTCGCGCCAGCGCGGGCCTGAGTGAATGCCGCCGCCTCGGCGGCATCGAGGGCGCGAAAGTAGAGCTCTAGATCGCGGCGCCATACTAGCCAGAGGCAGGGCGCCGACGCCGGTGTCGCCGGTAATGGCGCGTCGTTGCCAGCCGTCGCCACCTTCCATAACGCCGGTACCGGTGTGCGGAGGTGAATTGATTGCAGGCTCGGATGAAACTGGAATTGCATCTGCGGCCATTGCGCCGGCGCCAACGTCGCCACCGCTGCGAGTGCGATCGGTGCAGCATCGGCGGCATCGAACGCTTCCAGTAGTGCCCATTCGAATGTCGCGAGCTCGGCGTAAACCGGATCGCGACCGTATTGTGCGTGTTGCGCCAGGAACGTGCCCAGTTCGCGACCGAGATAACGCACCGAATAATGTCGTGATGGATGGGCCGCGATATAGTCGCGCGCGAGCGCGGCGAAGGCGTCGGCGCCGAGCAAGCGCACCAGGGCCGGGAAATCTTTTTCCAGACATTCGTGCAGACGCAAACCATAGGCGTCGCGATAAATATCGAGCCGTGCTTGCGCGTTGACCCGCGCATCGCCGATTACGACCGACATCGCGTCGCGATCGCCGCGTAGTAAATAGGCGCTCAGCGCGTGCTGGTATTGCACTAATCGCATTATGCCGCCGCCTGCGCCGCAGTCGCCGCAATACTGCGCGCGCGGTTTAACTCCGCGACCAATTCTTCCAGTGGCGGGATGTGGTCATCGCGTTCGATCATGGTTGCGACCGCGCCGAAGCGACGCCGTGCCGCGGCGTAGAGCTCCCATACTGCGTCCGCGACCGGGGCATCGTGCGTATCGATGATGTAATCGCCCTGATGCGAATGACCGGCGAGATGAAATTGGCGCACGCGTTCGCGCGGGATCGCGTCGAGATACGACATGGCATCGAAGCCGTGATTAAACGCGCTGACGTAGACATTATTGATATCGAGCAGCAGCTCGCAACCGGTGCGGCGGCAAAGCGCGTCGATGAATTCCCATTCGCGATATTGATCGGCGCGATAGCTGATATAGCTCGAGACGTTTTCGATGACGAGTGCGCGCCCTAAAAATTCTTGGACCGTGTGTATTCGCGCGGCGACGTGATCGATGGCCTCGTCGGTATAGGGCAGCGGCAAGAGGTCGTGCAATTGTGTGCCGCCGTGCGCGGTCCAGCACAGATGATCCGAAATCCAATGCGGCTCGATGCGTGCCGCGAGTTGCTTAACCTGCGCCAGGTAGTCGAGATCGAGTGGGTCGCTACCGCCGATCGACAGCGATACGCCGTGCATGACCAGGGGATAGTCGGCACGAATCCGATCAAGGTAATGCAGCGGTTTGCCGCCAGCGACGAGATAGTTTTCGGTGATAATTTCGAACCAGTCGACCGCCGGTCGTTGGCGTAGGATCGCCTCGTAATGCGGCGGCCGCAGGCCAAGACCGAAGCCTAAGTTCTCGCTTGCGTCAGGCGTTGCTGAATTCGGGGCGAGCGGCATAGGAGCAGCTGGGAAAAAGCGGCCGGCTGGCGCCGGCCGCGGACGGCTTATTTCTTCTCTTTGGTCTGATCTTTGGCGTGCATGGCGTCGCAATCCTTCTTGCTCGCCTCGGCCTTGCCCTTACCCTTGCACGCGTTCTGGCCCTTACAGGCATTGCTCGCGCCCTTGCAGGCAGATTTGCCCTTACAGGCGTTAGCGCCGTCGCACATGACCTTGGCTTCTTCGGCGGCGTGGGTCACGGTCGCGGTGGCAAAGAGACCGGCAGCAGCGGTGGCTAATACGAGACCGGTTAATTGTTTACGACTAATCATCGGTTATTCCTCCGTTTGGAATTATTGTGTGGATGAGCGGCTGAAACAACGCCGCAGCCACTCTAGCAGAACCCAAAGCGGGCGCAACCGTTAGGCAAGTTTGCGGTATTTAATGCGGTGCGGTTGATCGGCGTCGGTGCCCAGGCGGCGATGTTTATCGGCCTCGTAATCGCCGTAATTACCCTCGAACCACACGACTTTGCTATCTCCCTCGAACGCCAGAATGTGCGTCGCGATACGATCCAAGAACCAGCGATCGTGCGAAATAATAACGGCGCAGCCGGCAAAATCGAGCAAGGCCTCTTCCAGGGCGCGCAGCGTATCGACGTCGAGATCGTTGGTCGGTTCGTCGAGCAACAGGACGTTACCGCCGCTACGCAATAGTTTCGCCAGGTGCACGCGATTGCGTTCGCCGCCGGAGAGATCTTTGATGAACTTTTGCTGATCCGAGCCGCGGAAATTAAATCGGCCGACGTAGCTGCGCGATTGCACCTCGGTCTTGCCGAGCAGGATCATGTCTTGTCCGTCGGAGATTTCCTGCCATACGGTTTTGGTACCATCGAGGGCGTCGCGCATTTGATCGACATAGGCGAGTTTCACTGTGTCGCCGATGCGCAGGCTGCCGGCGTCGGGTTTGTCTTGGCCGGTGATCATGCGGAATAGGGTGGTTTTACCGGCGCCGTTCGGACCGATGACGCCGACGATGCCCCCCGGCGGCAAGCTGAAACTCAAGCCATCGATTAATAAGCGATCGCCGAAGCTCTTCTTGATGTCCTTCGCCTCGACCACGACATCGCCCAGGCGCGGGCCAGCGGGAATAAACAGCTCTTTCGTTTCGTTGCGCTTCTGCGCCTCTTGCGATGACAGCTCTTCGAAGCGCGCCAGACGTGCCTTGCTCTTGGCATGACGCCCCTTGGGATTGGTGCGCACCCATTCCAGCTCTTGCTTCATGGCACGCTGGCGCGCGTCTTCTTGTTTCTGCTCCACCGCGAGGCGCTTTTCTTTTTGCTCCAGCCACGACGAGTAGTTACCTTCCCAAGGAATGCCGTGGCCGCGATCGAGTTCCAGAATCCAACCGGCGACGTTATCGAGGAAATAGCGATCGTGCGTTACCGCGACCACGGTGCCGCTGTACTCTTTGAGAAAACGCTCAAGCCAAGCGACCGATTCGGCGTCGAGGTGATTCGTCGGCTCGTCAAGCAATAGCATATCGGGTTTCGACAGCAGCAGGCGGCACAGCGCCACGCGTCGGCGTTCGCCACCCGAGAGTTTGCTGACATCCGCATCCCACGGCGGTAGGCGCAAGGCATCGGCGGCGATTTCCAAATGCCGCTCCAGCTCCCAGGCGCCGGCGGCTTCGATTTTTTCTTGCACCTTCGCCTGACGTTCCATCAAGGCATTCATTTCGTCGTCGCTCATCGGCTCGGCGAACTTCATGCTGATGTCGTTGTATTCGTCTAATAGCGCCTTGGTCGCGGCAACCGCCTCTTCGACATTGCCGCGCACGTCTTTCGCCGGGTTGAGCTGCGGTTCCTGCGGTAGATAACCGATATGGATATTCGGCGCCGGGCGTGCCTCGCCTTCGTAGTCTTTATCGACTCCGGCCATGATGCGCAGCAGGGTCGATTTGCCCGAGCCATTGAGTCCCAAGACACCGATCTTGGCGCCGGGAAAAAACGACAGCGAAATATTTTTTAGGATCTCGCGTTTGGGCGGTACGATTCGACCGACGCGATGCATCGTGTAGATGAATTGATTCGACATAGGAATAACGGGCGATGAACCAGCCGGCAGATTACCTGCCGCCCGCATCACTGACAAGCCGCGATCAGCGCGAAATCCAGCCGGCGACGGCTTGGTCGGACGAGACCGATTCGACGTTGAAGTCGTAGCTCAGCGCCGGTTGCGGCGCTTGAAAGTAATGGCCTTGGACGTAATCGATTTCGTATGTCCAGAGCGTAGTCAGATCGCTGGCGCTTTCGACATGTTTTGCAATCGTACGTTGACGCAAGACCTTTGCCATGCGCGCCACGGTTTGCATGATCGACTGATTGATTTCGTCGGATTCCAGATTCTGCATCAAGGCGCCGCCGAGTTTGATGTAGCCGAACGGTTGTTGCCGGATAAATTGCAGGCTCGCGAGCGTGAAATTGTCGACTGCGAAGTCGCAGCCGAGGCGCTTGGCTGCCTGAATGAATTGCGTGCTCTCGGCCGGGAAGCGCAATAGGCTCGTCTCGTCGATTTCGAAAATTAAAAATCGTCCG
>CAZCAK010000120.1:0-6073 GCA_964496605.1 uncultured Acidiferrobacteraceae bacterium
ATGTAAAGCCCGGGTTCGACCGTCAATACCATGCCGGGTTCGAGCTCGCGCCACTGACCTTCAATTTTATAATCGCCGACGTCGTGTACATCCATGCCGAGCCAGTGGCCGGTGCGGTGCATATAAAAACGCTTGAATTCACCGCTCTCGATCAAGCCGTCGACATCGCCCGTGAGCAAACCAAGATCGACCAGACCTCGAACGAGGATCTTCACCGCGGCATCGTGCGGATCGTTCCAGTGTTCGCCGGCGCGAACCTTGTCGATCGCGGCGTCCTGCGCCGCAAGCACGATTTCATAGACTGCGGTTTGGGCTGCGCTGAATTTGCCGTTCACCGGAAATGTGCGCGTAATATCGGCGGCGTAGGCGTCGATTTCGGCACCGGCGTCAATCAATACCACTTCGCCATTTTTAATTTCCTGGTTATTTTCGGTGTAATGCAGAATGCAGCTATTCGCGCCGGCGCCGACGATCGGCGGGTAGGCCGGAAAGGCGCTGCCGCCGCGTTTGAATTCGTACAGTAACTCCGCCTCGAGTTCGTATTCCTTAATGCCGGGCTTGGCGGCGCGCATGGCGCGTCGATGCCCCTGCGCCGATATCTTCGCCGCACGCCGCATCAGCTTGATCTCTTCCGGTCGTTTGATGAGGCGCATCTCGTGCAGGATGTGATTGAGATCGACGAACTCACCCGGCGCGCTGACGCCATGGCGTGCCTTCGCCCGTACCTCGTTCACCCAATTAATCAGGCGCGCGTCGAATTCGGCGTCGCGTCCCATGCTGTAAAACACCTTGGGTTGATTCTCCAATAAGCCGGGCAAGATCTCGTCGATATCGTCGATCGGAAACGAATCGTTGGCGCCATACAGCGTGACCGCACCTTCCTGGCCCGCGCGGCGACCGTCCCAAATTTCCTTGTCGGGATCGCGCTGGCGGCAAAACAAGATGTATTCGCCATGCGGCCGGCCTGGTACCAACACCGCGACCGCATCCGGTTCGGGGAAGTGGGTGAGGTAATAGAAGTCGCTATCGGGGCGATAGGGGAAATCCACGTCGCGATTGCGCACCCGTATCGGCGCGGTCGGGATAATGGCCACGCCCTCACCCATCTGCTGCATCAGTTCACGCCGACGGCGCTCGAAAAGTTTGATATCCATGGCGGTTATTATGCCGCCCTTGGGTACGCCGGGCGACGGATTTTTGGAACCCGGTGTCGCTTGCTATACTCGCGCCGTTTATGAGGCCGCTTTGCGGCCCTACCGATGCGTCACATAACTTATATAGGAGTCGGAGCATGCAAGCGTCACCGCGGCGGTTTTTGGTCTATTTCATATTGACCGCGTTTATCGGAATGGAGTTGTCGTTGCCGACGGCGCATGCCGGAATGGTAACCACCGAATCGGTGCTCAACGCCGAACAAGCGCCGCAGAACCGCGCGCGTGTGCGCGACTTCATGCAGCGCGACGACGTACGGGCCTATCTGGAGCATCAAGGTGTGGCACCGAGCGACGCTTTGGCACGCGTCGATCGTCTGACCGACGACGAAGTCGCCTCGATCGCCGGTCGCATTGATCAGCTGCCCGCCGGCGCCAGTCTTGGCGGCGATTTGCTCGGCGTGGCCCTAGTTGTTTTTATTATTTTACTGATCACCGATATCCTGGGTCTCACGGATGTGTTCCCGTTTGTGAATAAACCGCATCGCCGCCGTTAGGAATACATTCTTGCGCCGGCCGCAAAGCCAGTCGGTAATCAAGACCACCGCACGCGGTGGTCTTTTTTTATGTATCGCGATATTGGCTATGCTCGGCGGTTGCAGCACCACTGGTATCAAGCCCGCCGATTGGCCCGCGGATTTACCACCGCGCACGGAGTTGCAGGCGGTACCCTTTTTTCCGCAGACCGATCACTACTGCGGACCGGCGGCGTTGGCAACCGGTTTGCAAGCGAGCGGTGTTGAGGTAACGCCGGAACAACTGGTGCAAGACGTTTATTTGCCGAAGCGTAAGGGGAGTCTGCAAACAGAATTGACCGCCGGCGTACGGCGCTACGCGCGCGTGGCATATCCGTTTACTGCGCAACCGCTTGCCGCGTGGCGCGAAGTTGCGGCGGGACATCCTGTTATCGTGCTGCAAAATCTCGGTTTGTCCTGGTATCCGCGTTGGCATTATGCGGTGCTTATCGGCTTCGATCGCGACCGCCGCGAGGTAACATTGCGTTCGGGAGAGCATCGTCGCTATATCATTTCCGAAGGTTTATTCATGCGCACCTGGGCGCGCGCAAATTATTGGGCGTTGATGATATTACCGCCGAATGTCTTACCGGCAACGGCGCAACCCGCAGACTACGTGCGCGCGGTCAGTGCCTTGGAGCGCGCCAGCCAATACGCCGCCGCACGCACGGCTTACGAAACCGCGCTGGCGCGCTGGCCGCAAGAGACGAATGCCTGGCTGGGTTTAGGTAATAGTGCTTATGGGCAACACGATCTTAGCGGCGCCGAGGCGGCGTTTCGTCGCGCCGCCGAACTCGATCCGCAGGCCGGTGCGGCGTTCAATAACTTGGCGCAGGTATTATTAGAACGCGGTGCGTTGGACGCCGCACATACCGCAGCCGCACGCGCCATCGCGAACGGCGGTGCGCTCATCGAGGAATATCGCCGCACGCAAGCTGCGATCGAACGCGCGCAACAGGCGCAGTCGCGCCGTTGAGCGCGATGCCATAGACCAAAGTTGCATGCGCTATATACCGACGCGGCCTATGCTGAAACGAGTTTGACCGCGCTAGGCGGCAGTCCTATAGTGGTACTGTGTTTTGGGTGACGATATGAACCAGGCAGAGCTGGAAAAACTCGAGCGTCAAGTGGAAGAGCTGATTGCGGTGTGTCAGCGCTTGCAGGGCGAAAATAAAGCGCTCAAGCAAAACGAGGCCCGCATGAGCGAGGCGCAAACGCGAATGCACGATAAAATGCAAACGGCGCGCTCCCGCATCGAGGCCATGATCGGCCGACTGAAGGCCCTGGAACGCAGCACTTAAATATCGGAAGATCGGACGCAAATATGAAAAACAGCGGCGACGGTATCAGTGTTTCGATTCTCGGCAAGGAATTGATGGTCGCGTGTCCGCCGGAGGAGCGTGAGGCCTTGCATAAGGCGGCGGCGCTGCTCGACGGCAAGATGCGCGAAGTACATGAAGGCGGTAAAGTGATTGGCGCCGAGCGTTGCGCGCTCATGGCTGGTTTGAATTTGTCGCACGAGTTGTTGGAGATACGGACTGGCAACGATACCCAGGCGGCATCGGAGTTCGATCGGCGCATCAAGTCATTGAACGCAAAACTGGAGCGCGCATTAGAGCGTCAGTTTTCGGAGTTGAATTCGTAAGCCGTCGTTCGCGTGACGATGGAGAGTTGTTTAGGCAGTTTTTAAGGTTTGGCGTCCCCTGCGGTGTTCGTAACTGTTCGCAGTCCTTTGAACCTATAACTCTAGCCTCGGGGACCGCGCTTTGGATGCTGTTGTGCAAGTCCGCACCGCTTGCGGGAGCGGAAAGCCTGAAGCATCCCAGTGGTTCCCACTTGAACTTCGGTTCGAGGCCGGGAATGGTTACGGCACAGGCGGAGGACGCCTCTTATTTTTTCGCGTTTTTTCGCAATCATCATTTCCGCGATCGTTTTGTTTCGCGACCACGCTTTATCCAAAACGTAGCCCATTCTCATGCCCAAAAAGAAACGGCGGTTAACCACGTCGACCCGTGTTCGGATCCAGCGTAGCGCACGCGTCAAAAAATCGTTAAAGAAAGCGGTACGCAAAACCGGTAAAGGCAGCGCCGTGAAATCTCGCGCCGCGGCGGCAAAGGCCAAGTCGGCCAAAAAGAAATCCGCGAACAAGAACCCTGCAACCCGCGCCAAGCCCGCAATCAAAAAATCTGCGGGGTCGGTCGCGGCGATTCGACGCGCCATGCGGCGCGCGCGCCGCGATTTAACGCCGGGGCAACAGCGTCATGCCGCACGCGCTATTGCCCGCAGGCTGGCTCGCTTGCCCTTGCTGAATCGCAGCCGTCACATCGGCTGTTATATCGCCGCCGACGGCGAAATTGACCCGGCCCCGTTCATCGCGACGCTATGGCGCCGCAAGAAGCTGTGTTATCTGCCGGTATTACAAAACCGCAATCGCTTGAACTTCGCGCACTACACCAAAGAGACTAAGCTCGAACGGAATCGGTTTCGCATTCCCGAACCGGTGCAGCACCGCCCGATCGTTCAAATGAAGTCGCGCCTCGATCTGGTGTTTACGCCGCTGGTCGCGTTCGATGCTAATGGTAATCGAATCGGCATGGGCGCCGGGTTTTATGACCGTAGCTTCGCCTATTTGCGGCGACGTACGCTGTGGCGCCGGCCGAAGCTCGTGGGGCTGGCGCACGATTTTCAGCGTGTAGCGAAGTTGCCGGCGCAGCCCTGGGATGTCCCGCTCAATGGTGTCGTTACCGATCGCGCTTGGTACGACACGAGTAAGCGTAATCACAAATGAATTTATTTTTTGTCGGCGATGTCGTAGGTCAGTCCGGGCGCCGGGTATTGCTGCAACACTTGCCGACGCTACGCGAGCGCCTCAAATTAGATCTCGTCGTGGTCAACGCGGAAAACGCCGCCGCCGGCTTCGGCATCACGCAAAAAATCGCGCAGGAATTCTTCGCCGCTGGTATCCAGGTATTGAGCACTGGCAATCATATCTGGGACAAAAAGGAGGCGCTCGAATTCATTGGCGGTGAACCGCGGCTCCTGCGTCCGCATAATTATCCCGCGGGCACACCTGGCAGCGGTTGGTATATCGCGCAAACCTTGGGCGGTATCAACGTTGGTGTGTTGAACGTCATGGGTGCCGTGTTCATGCATCCGACGCTATCGTGCCCATTTGAATGCGTCGAACGGGCATTGGCGCAAAAGCCGTCGGAGCTCAATATCGTGTTGCTTGATTTCCACGCCGAAACGACCAGCGAGAAGATGGCGATGGGTTGGTTCTGTGATGGAAAAATCAGCGCCATGGTCGGCACCCATACCCATGTCCCGACCGCAGATGAGCGCGTGTTGCCGCAAGGCACCGGCTATATCTCCGATGTTGGTATGACCGGTTGTTACGACTCCGTTATCGGCATGGATAAGGAAAAATCGCTCAAGCGATTTCTCAGCAAGCTGCCAGAACGCCACGAAGTCGCCGAAGGTCGCGGCACCCTATGCGCGGTTGTCATCGATATCGATGAAGGTAGCGGCAAGACACGTAGCATCAAGCGCGTTACCGTCACTGAAGACGCATAGATTCTATGGATTATAGGGTACGTGCGTGAATGGGTGGTATTCGAAGGCGCTCGGCGACGGTCTGTTGGCGGCCGAGTCCTTGCATCAGATTGAACAACGCTTGCGCCCGCGATGTGTCGACGATAAGGCCGCGGTATTTATTCGCGAAACCTCGGAAGGGCTGCAATGCGAGATTACGGTCTATTTTTCGCCGGCCTTGAGCGCCGTCGCCGAATCGATTGGTGCCGTGCCTTGTGCACCGCCATCCCGGGCCGGTTTGAGTTTATTGATCGGCGTCGACGCATCGTGGTCGGCGCTGTTCCCCGAGCGCGCATCTTGAGATGGAACGACCGATCGTAGGCTATCACCAAGATGACGAGCAGCACTGGGTTGCGGAGTTGGCCTGCGGCCATTTTCAACACGTGCGTCATAACCCGCCCTGGGTCCAACGCCCGTGGGTCGTGACCGAAGCTGGACGCACCTCCATGCTAGGTCAACGATTGAACTGCAAAAAGTGCGACGCCGGTGCGCCTCCGGATCGGTTAGCGAATTCATAGGTGCTACGGCGTTTACAAGTCGGCCATTTTACGAGCATGGTGGGAGGCATAAGATGGCGTCACTGCGCAAGCGGAAACAGCAGGTTCAGCGATAGCTGCCCTGGGGGACGCCACTACGCAATCGAATACAGTGGCGTACGATATGCGTACCACACTCACAAGGTGGACCTATGGCCGGAAAAGCGCAAAAGGATTCGGATTTTGAGACGGCACCAAATAAAATTCTATTGGAACTGGT
>CAZCAK010000121.1:0-6032 GCA_964496605.1 uncultured Acidiferrobacteraceae bacterium
CGGGAAACGAGACTCGAACTCGCGACCCCAACCTTGGCAAGGTTGTGCTCTACCACTGAGCTATTCCCGCGTGAGGCGTGTATTCTAAACGCGGTCCCTGCCCTGTCAAGCCAAGCTCGGCGCGTTAACGCGCGCGCATCAGCTCCGGCCAGGCGGCGCGCAAATAAAACACCATGGACCATAGCGTAAATGCAGCGGCGAGATATAACAGCAGCTCGCCGATCCGAAAGATTGGCAGACCCAAAAGCGGCTCTTGGTAGAGCAAAAAGGGAATCGCCACCATTTGTCCGATTGTTTTGAGCTTGCCGAGCAGCGTCACCGCCACGCTTTTTTGCTTGCCCACTTGTGCCATCCATTCGCGCAGCGCCGAAATCGTAATTTCACGCCCCACGATAACGATAATCGTAACGACGAATAGCCGGCTATCAATCACCTGCGCATGCACCCGGGCATCGGCCGCCAGCATGACCAAGGCCGCAGCGACCATGAGCTTGTCCGCAACTGGGTCGAGAAAGGCGCCGAACGCCGATTGTTGATTCAGACGCCGTGCGAAATAGCCGTCGAGCCAGTCGGTGATAGCGGCGGCGATAAAAATAAACATGGCGAACACATTCGCCCAGCGCAGCGGCAAATAAAACGACACCAGAAAGACTGGAATCAAAACGATGCGCAGCACCGTAAGTAAATTCGGCGTATTGAGCGGCATCCTATTGCCCTTCGTGGAAGCGTTCGTAGATGCGTTGCGCCAAAGTCGGACTGATACCCGGGACGCGCATTAGCTCCTCGACACCGGCGCGCGCCACCGATTGCAATCCGCCGAGATTTTTTAGTAACGCCTGGCGACGTTTTTTACCGACGCCGGGGATGTCTTCCAGGCTCGAGCTGACGCGCGCCTTCGCGCGGCGATTGCGATGGCCGGTGATGGCGAAGCGATGCGCCTCGTCGCGAATTTGCTGGATCAAGTGTAATGCCGGTGAGTGCGACGGCAGCATAATAGGCGTATCGGTTGACGAAAGGAACAGTTGCTCCAGACCGGGCTTGCGTTCCGGGCCCTTGGCGATCGCGACCAGTTTCACGCCGCCGATTTGCAATTCTTGCAGCACCGTTTCGGCGACGCCGAGCTGACCCTTGCCACCATCGATGAATAATATATCCGGTGCGCGTACTTCGCCGTCCTGGATGCGTTTGTAACGCCGCGTGAGTGCCTGTTGCAAAGCGGCATAATCGTCGCCGGCGGTAACGCCTTCGATATTAAATCGACGATAGTCGCTTTTGAGCGGGCCATTTTCGTCGAACACGACACACGAGGCCACCGTCGCCTCGCCGAGCGTATGGCTGATATCGAAGCACTCCAGTCGCTGCGGTAGTGCATCCAGGCTCAATGCCTCTTGTAGCGCCTCGCGGCGCTGTTTCATGGTGGCCTCGCTCGCGAGCTCGCGGCGCAAGGCATCGAGCGCATTGATCTCCGCCATGCGTACCCGTTGGCGTAGGGCACCGCGCGCCGGTACGCCGATGGATATTTTGCGGTTGGCTTGCGCCGATAGTGCCGCCTCGATGACTTCACGATCAGATATGGCGCAGTTGAGATAAATCCGGGTCGGCGTCGGCTTGCCGAGATAATATTGCGGCAAGAATGCCGATAATAATTCTGCGGCGCTGGCGTCGCCGGCAACCTTAGGAAAAAACGTTTTATTACCGAGATTGCGCCCGGCGCGCACGAACACCACCTCGATACACGCACTGCCCTCATGACTCACGGCGGCCAAGATATCGGCGTCACCGCTGTCGCCATCGATATACTGGCGCTCGAGCACCACGCGTAAGGCGGCGATGCGGTCGCGCATGCGCGCCGCGGTCTCGTAGTCTTGGTGTTCCGCGGCTTGCTCCATGTGCTGCACCAGATCGTCGGTTAGTGCTTGATTGCGCCCTTCCAAAAATAAGGCCGCGCGGTGCACGTCTTCGGCGTACGTCTCGACGCCGATATACGCGACGCAAGGGGCGGTACAGCGCTTGATTTGAAATTGCAGACAAGGTCGCGAGCGATTACGAAAGAAGCCGTCTTCACATTGCCGAATCGGAAACATCTTTTGCAGCAGATTCAGGCTTTCCCGCACTGCCGCGGCGCTGGGAAACGGCCCGAAGTATCTCCCGGGCAAACTTTTGGCGCCGCGATGAAATCCCACGCGCGGATACGGCTCGCCCTCGGATAAATAAATGTAGGGATAACTCTTATCGTCGCGCAATAAGATGTTGTAGCGCGGCCGCAGCGTTTTGATGAGATTGTTTTCGAGCAGCAAGGCCTCGGTTTCGGTGTGGGTCACCGTCACCTCGATGTTTGCTACCTGTGTCAACATGCTGGCGATGCGCATGCCGTTACCGGTGCTGCGAAAATAGCTGGCGACGCGCTTGCGCAGATTGCGCGCCTTGCCGACATAAAGCGCGGTGCCGTTCGCGTCAAGCATGCGGTACACGCCCGGTGCACCGGTGAGTTGCTTCAAGAACGATTTGGCGTCGAAGCCGGTGCTCATTTGGCCAGGGCCGCATTGGCTGCGGCGAAGATCTCCTGAAACATCGACGCGGTTAGGCGTCGTGTTTGCGTGTTGTAGCGGCTGCAGTGATACGAATCGATCAAGGTGACGCCGTTGGGCAAGGCATGTCGCGCACCGTGGCCGAACTTATAGCCCTTCGCCTTCAATTGAAAGCCGGATAACACCGCCTGATGCGCGATGGTGCCGAGCGCAACGATGACGCCGTCGGTCGGCAAGCGTGCAAGCTCGCGTGCGAGAAAGTGATTGCAGCACCGAATCTCATCCGGTGTCGGCTTATTTTCCGGCGGTAGGCATTTGACCGCGTTGGTGATGCGGCAGTCCTTCAGCGTCAGCCCATCCCGAACATGCTGTGACGTCGGCGCGCTGGCATAGCCGAACTGGTGCAGGGTTTCGTACAGCAAAATACCGGCATAGTCGCCGGTGAAGGGACGGCCGGTCGCGTTTGCGCCGTGCTTACCCGGAGCGAGCCCCACGACCAATAAGCGCGCCTGAGGATCGCCGAATGGCGGTACCGGGCGACCGTAGTACGTCGAAAAGGTCTCGCGAATATGCGCCAGATGGCTCGCGAGCCGCGGACACTGTACACAATGGACATCGAACTCGAGCATGGATCGGCCGGCTTGGAATAAGTAACTATTTTACTACGCGCGCCGCACGGCGTCGCCGCGCCGATGGCATGGCGACAGCGATCTACATGGCGAAGTTATTGCCGTAGAAAATTTCCTGGATTTCACGCTGCAGACGCTGGGTGACGGCCTTACGTTCCTGTGGGTCGAGGTCGGCCTCGTTCGAGCCGAAAAGATAATTACTCAAATTAAAATCCTTGAGCATCATCTTGGTGTGGAAGATATTTTCCTGATAAACGTTGACGTCGATCGCCTGATAGCGATTCAGCGTCGGCTTATCGATGAAATTCTGAATCGAATTGATCTTGTGATCGATATAGTGTTTGACGCCCTTCACGTCGCGGGTAAAGCCGCGCACGCGATAATCGATGGTGGCGATGTCGCAATCGAAACTGTGAAGCAAAAAATTTAAGGCGCGCAGCGGCGAAATCTTGCCGCAGGTGCTGACATCGATATCGGCGCGAAACGTGCTGATGCCGTTGTCCGGATGCGATTCTGGATAGGTGTGTACCGTGATATGGCTTTTATCCAAATGCCCCACCACCGCCCGGCTCGGTACCGGTCCCGGCGCCTCCGGATTCTGCGGTTCTTCTTGGATCGGCATTTCTGAAATCAGCATGGTGACGCTCGCGCCCTCGGGGTCGTAATCCTGGGTCGCGATATTGAGAATATTGGCGCCAATGATATTGGTCACCTCGCGCAAGATCGTGGTCAGGCGCTCGGCATTGTAGGCGTCGTCGATATACGCGATATATTCCCGCTGCGCCTTATCGCTTTTGGCGTAGCACATATCGTAAATATTGAAGCTCAGCGTTTTTGTAAGATTATTGAAACTTTCGAGCTTAAGTTTTTTTAGCGGTTGAATCAGCGCCATAAACCTCCCCCACAACTGCGACTACACGATCGCATTACAAATAGCACAGATTGATCGGAATGACTACGCGAGCGTGGCGACGGACTCGACCGCAGCACGATACGCTTCACTCGTCAATATTTTTTCCCGCGCCGGTGCGACGCTGCCTTGCATGCGCACCAAACGCGGCGCCACCGGACGTGGACCTAAACCGGACAATACGATATCAGCCGCGGTCGGGTCGTTACACACCAATACCATATCGCAGCCGGCATCGAACGCGGCACGCGCGCGTTCAAGCACGCCACCCGCAACTTTGGCGCCTTCCATCGATAAATCGTCGCTGAAGATGACGCCCTCGAACTGCAGGGTTCCGCGCAATACTTGTTGCAGCCAGATGCGCGAAAAGCCTGCAGGCTGCGCATCGACGCGCGGATAGATGACGTGCGCCGGCATTACCGCGGCGAGTCCGTGGCGAAATAACGCGGCGAACGGCGCCACGTCCTCGCGCATAATCGTTTCGAACGGTCGCTCGTCGATCGGGATTGCGATATGCGAATCCGCCTCGACCCCGCCGTGTCCGGGGAAATGTTTGCCGGTGGCGGCCATACCGGCACGAGTCATTCCCGCGACATAGGCCCGCGTGAGGTCGGCCACCGCCTCGGGTTGCGCATGAAACGCGCGATCGCCGATGACGCGGCTGATGCCGCGATCCAAATCCAATACCGGCGCAAAACTAAAGTCGACATCGATCGCGCGCAATTCGGTGGCCATCAGCCAGCCGCTGATTTCGCTCAAGCCTAAGGCGCGCGCACGATCGCTTTCATATAACTTACCGAACGCCGCCGCCGGCGGCAGGCGCGTGAATCCGTTGCGAAAGCGTTGTACGCGGCCGCCTTCATGGTCCACCGCAATCAGCACCGGGCTTGGACGCGCGCTGCGGACCGCGCGAATCAAGGCCGTGACTTGTTCCGGCGATTCGAAGTTGCGCGTAAATAGAATGACACCGCCGACCAAGGGGTGTTGTAGGCGTTCGCGCTCGGCCGGTTGTAGCTCTTTACCGCTGAGATCGATCATGACCGGACCGAAGCTCATGCATCTTCTCCCATAATGTTGACCGGCGTACCAACCGCGACCATATCGTACAAGACGATCAGTTCGGCATTGCGCACTTTTACGCAGCCATGCGAACTCGGAACTCCCATCGGGTCTTCCTCGGGACAGCCGTGAATATAAATATAGCGGCGCATGGTATCGACGTTGCCCAAGCGATTTTTACCGGGCTCAAGCCCGCTTAGCCACAAAATTCGCGTTAAGATCCAATCGCGCTGCGGGTAGAGCGTGCGCAATTGCGGCGAATAAATCTCGCCGGTTGGGCGCCGTCCGACAAACACGGTGTTCGCCGCCGCACCACCGCCAATCTTGGCGCGAATGATATGGCGGCCGCGCGGCGTTTGTTCGCTGCCGTATTGTTCGCCCACACCTTTTTTGGCGGTGGCGATCCGCGTCTCGAATACGGTGCGCGCCTGCGCGTCGAACACGCGCAGCATTTGCGTCGGTACATGAACCTCGATGCGGTGACGGGATTGCCGGCTCATGCGCGTTCGAATAAGGCCATGGCCTCAACGTGCGTAGTTTGCGGAAACATATCCATCGCCCCGGCACTACGTAAGCGATATCCCTTCACCTGTACCAACACTTCGGCATCGCGTGCGAGCGTTGCCGGATTACACGAGACATACACGATGCGCTGCAATCCCTGCGTCGGCAGCGATTTCACCACTTCGATCGCACCGGTGCGTGGCGGATCGAGCAAGAGCGCGTCGAATGGTGTATCCCATAATTGCGCCACGGTCGGTTCGTCGAATAAGTTTGCCGCGCGAAACGCGACGTTGCGAATGTCGTTAACATCAGCATTACGTTGCGCGCGTGCGATTAAGCCTGCGTCGCCCTCGATGCCGGTCACGTGTTGCGTGTAACGCGCCAGCGGCAAGCTGAAATTGC
>CAZCAK010000122.1:0-6011 GCA_964496605.1 uncultured Acidiferrobacteraceae bacterium
CTTCAAAGTCGACGACGCGAGCACGTTCGATACTTGGGTCAACGCGACGGTCATGTTCTAGTGGGCTCCGTGCCCCCCCTTCGTAGACGACAGCTTGCGGCTTCGAAGGGGCTCGACGCCGCGCGGCTCGTGCGCTGGGCTCTGGTTTCGCTCATCGCCGCGGCCATATCGTCGAGCGCGGCTTCGACCGCCGAACGCGTGTAGAGGCATTCGGCTTGTTCGAACACCTCCCACGCCTGCTGTGCGGTTACCCCCACCGCGCTGCGCAGATCAGTAGGTGAAAGTCACGGTGTCATCGTCCATTGCTTGACTGATGACGTAAGCGCCGCCGACCGTTTCTTCGATCTCCGGAATCAAGTCCTTGCCCCAGAGTTCGAGCGTCGGGGTGCAGACTTTGAACTTCACGCCGGCTTCGTGCGCGTCTTTGATAAAGTCATAAACCGTCTTGGGACTGCCGTCTTGCACACGCAGATTTTCCGCAACACCTTTCACCGCGAGCTCGCCGGCGCGGGCGGTCAGCACCACCTCGACCTCGTATTCCATCGCGGCCGCGACCGTCGCTTGAAAGAATGGCGCACCGAGCTCCGAACCATTTTTCGGATCGGTGTTCACCATAACAATGAGTAATTTATCGGCCATAAAAACAGGCTCCCGCTAAGGCTTGGTATAAAAGAGCGGGCGATTATAGCGGCTTCCCCCGACAAAGCCACTATGGCCAAGCCATAGGAAGCTGCGGGCACCAGTGAGCCCGACTGTTAACCGGTTTTGTCTAATAGCGCCGCCTGCAGTGAGCGTAAGTAACTGCGGAATTCGGCCTTTAATTGCGGATGCGCTAAGGCGTACTCGACCGTCGCTTGCAAATAACCGAGCTTGCTGCCGCAATCGTAGCGCTTGCCGACGAACTCGTACGCCAAAATCTGTTCACGCTTGAGCAGCGCGGCGATGCCATCGGTGAGCTGAATCTCGCCGCCGGCGCCGGCGGGGGTTTTCTCAAGGCACTCGAAGATACGCGACGTCAAAATGTAGCGTCCGACTACGGCTAAAGTCGAGGGCGCCGCCGCCGGTTTGGGCTTCTCGACGATGCCTTCCATTTTGTGGATGCGCTGATCGAGTGCGCGCGCTTTTACGACGCCGTAGGAAGCGGTTTCCTCACGCGGCACATTCTGCACACCCAAGATCGAGCTGTGATAGTGGTCGTAGAGATCGACCATTTGCTTCAGCACCGGTGTTTCCGCCTGAATCAGATCGTCCGCGAGCAACACCGCGAACGGCTCGTTACCGACAACTTTTTTCGCACAGAGCACCGCGTGGCCAAGGCCCAGCGCTTCGGCCTGGCGAATATAGACGCAGGTGATGTTTTTCGGTACGACGTCGCGCAGTTCTTCTAGCGTCTCGCGCTTGCCGCGCGCCTCGAGCTCCGACTCAAGTTCGTACGCCTTGTCGAAATGGTCTTCGATCGCGCGCTTACTGCGACCCGTAACGAATATCAGTTCGGTGATACCCGCGGCGATTGCCTCTTCCGCGGCGTATTGGATCAGTGGCTTGTCGACCACCGGTAACATTTCTTTCGGGCTTGCCTTGGTGGCGGGGAGGAAACGGGTGCCGAGTCCGGCAACGGGAAAAACCGCCTTGGTTACGCGCGTCATAGATTATTAGTGTACCTTCGAAGTCGTGATTGGCCCATAGCAGCCGGCTTTATAACGAATTCAACCATAGTGCCGCAGCCCGCCGAAGGTCGGAAGCCGTGGCTAACGGCTAAATGGAACGACGTTGGCGCCCTCGCCGGCCGTATCGCGCCGGGCTTGTCCCGAGTATTCCGGCACCAGGCGCAATAAGGTATCGCGCAGCTGCGCCTCGTCGAGTGCACCCGCGGCTCGTTCCAATATCTGCAAGGCCTCGTCGAGCGTTGCTGCGTGATAGTCGCGGCTCGCGGCGAGCAGGATCTTCGGATGCTGCGTCGCCTTCAGTTTTTCGCTCGGGTGAAATAGCTCCTCGTATAATTTTTCACCCGGACGCAGGCCGGTAAAAATAATTTGGATATCCTCACCCGGGCGCTTGCCCGACAAGCGAATGAGCTGCTCGGCGAGATAGGCGATCTTGACCGGTTCGCCCATATCCAAAACGAAAATTTCGCCGCCGCCGCCGAGTACACTCGCCTGCAAGATCAGCTGCGCCGCCTCCGGAATGGTCATGAAGTAGCGCGTAATCTCCGGATGCGTAACGGTCACCGGGCCGCCATTGGCGATTTGTTTTTGGAACAAGGGGATCACGCTGCCGGAGGAGCCGAGCACGTTGCCGAAGCGCACGGTGATAAACCGCGTATTCGAATTTCGATTCAGCGTTTGGCACACGATCTCGGCGACGCGCTTCGTGGTGCCCATGATATTGCTCGGATTCACCGCCTTGTCAGTGGAGACCAGCACGAACGCCTCGCAGCCGTGCCGATCGGCGGCCGCCGCTACGATGCGAGTACCCAAGACATTATTGATCACCGCCGCACGCGATTGGTGCTCCAGCATCGGTACGTGTTTATACGCAGCGGCATGAAACACCACCTCGGGCTGATGACGCGCAAACAAATCCTGCACCGCCACGGCGTCGGTGACGTCGCCCAGCAACGCCGCCAGCGACAGTTGCGGAAAACTACGCGCAAGCTCCGCCTCGATGGTGTAAAGATTGAATTCACTCTGCTCGAATACGATGAGCTGTGCCGGCTGGAGACGCGCGATTTGCCGGCACAGCTCCGAACCGATGGAACCGCCGCCGCCGGTGACCAATACGCGCTTGCCATGGATTTCGCGATTAATCGCGTCCCAATCGAGCGATACGCTTTGACGGCCGAGCAGATCTTCGATATGCACATCGCGCAATTGTTTGATCGTTACTTGTCCGCCGATGAGATCATCCAGTCGCGGTAAGGTACGGAACGGCACGCCGCTGACCTCACAGGCGTCAATAATGCGGCGCATTTGTGTTGCACTCGCGGTCGTCACCGCGATCAAAATTAATTCGATGTCATGCGATCTGACCACGTCGGCGATTTTATCGGTGGCGCCGATCACCGGGATACCGTGAACGTCTTTGCCGCTTTTGGCTTTATCGTCATCGACAAAGGCTACCGGCCGATAGGCGTTCTGCGGATTGCGAATGAGATCGCGCGCCAACATTTCGCCGGCCTGACCGGCGCCGATAATCAGAACATTGCGGCTGTCGACGCGATAGAGATGGCGGTCTTTGAATCCGCGATATAAGAAGCGCGGACCGGACAATAACATCAGCAGTAATAAGCCATCGAGGACAAATACCGAGCGCGGAATATTCTGCAGGTGGGTGACGAACGCGATCGCTAGCGTCGATAACACCACGCCTAAGGCCACCGCCTTGGAGATGCGCACAAGATCCGGTATCGACGCGAAGCGCCAGACACCACGATATAAGCCGAAATACCAGAACGACGCGCCCTGTAGAAACACGACGATGGGTAGAACCGCGAGGGCATGCTGCAGGAACAGCGACGGGATTGTTTCGAGATTAAACCGCAACCAATACGCGGCGAACCAAGCGACCGGAATCATGACGAGATCGTGCACAAAGATCGCGTAACGACTCCGCAGAACGGAAAGCAGCTTCATGCGTCTCACCCGGATGGTTCGGGCGAATGTAGCGATTTACGGCGGTGAAATCAACGCGCGCGCGTCAATCCAGCGGGCGATTGCGATATAAATAGCGACCCAGCCGGCGAGCACCGACCACTGGCCGATCGGCGGCAGCGCGTTCGCAATCAGCGCACTGGTGCCACAGGCGAGCATCAATGCATAGGCATAGCGTGCGGTTTTGCGATGCCCCCACCCCATCTGCACCAGGCGCTGATAGTAGTGGGTACGATGCGCCTGCCACACCGCCTCGCCGCGCATTAAACGGCGCAACAAGGTAACGGTCGCATCGACAATAAAAGGCGAGAAGATCAGGAGCGCTACCCATAACGGAAATAGGCCTCGCTGCGTACCGGCCACCGAAAACACGCCGGCCAAAAAACCCAGCGTGGCCGATCCAACGTCGCCCATGAAGATACGCGCCGGGGCAACATTGAAAACGAGAAACCCGAGACTCGCCGCGGCAACGATACCGGCGCAGGTGGCGAATAAAATTGCGTGTGCAAATAGACCCAGTACCGCGAGGAATCCGAAGCCGAATAGCGTCATGCCGCCGGCAAGGCCGTCCATGCCGTCCATGAAGTTATAGAGATTGATCATCCACAACAAAAGCAAAATCGTCAGCGGCACACCAAGCCATGGCGGCAAATCATAAGCCACGCCGGGCCATTGCAACGCGTCGACTGCAAGACCGGCGGTCAACACCAATAGCGTCGCACCGAGATGCACGAACAAGCGCATCATCACATCGACACCATAACGATCGTCCCAAAACGACACCAATGCGACCGCGACGACCGCGACAACGATCCACACCATGCCGGCGATTGAGAACTCCGCTAGCGCCAATAGCGTTCCGATTGCAACCCCGCCGAGGATGGCGAGTCCGCCGGTTCGCGGCGTCGGCACGGTATGCAGCGAGCGTTCATTGGGCACATCGACGATGCGCCAGCGCGAGCGCGGATCCGCCAGACGCTGTGCAAGAAACAGCGCCGCCGCGAATGCCGATAAAATGCTAACGATGGACAAGGCCGTGGGCCCGCATCGTGGCGATGATTTCCGGTAGAACCGCTTCGAGATTTTTTGTCGGCCGATAGCCGAGGTCGCGGGAAATTTTCGCGGAGGAGTAATGTGCCGAGCCCAAGAGCTTGTCCAAAGCCTCGGAGTCGAACGGGAAGCGTCGGCGGCGCAACCCGCCGATGATATCGCCGAGCTTTGCCGCAGCCTTTAACCCCGCCATCGGTACGGACCAACGCGGCACTGGCTTATCCAGCGCACAACAAATGGCTTCATAAATGCGGCGCGTGGAGTAGGCTTCGTCATCCGTCACGATGTACGTCTGACCGTTTGCTTCGGGTTTGTCCGCGGCCAGGAGCGCCGCCTGCACGACATCATCAACCCAAACCATTGAGCGCTTATTATTGGCGTTCGGTAATGGTGGAAAGCGGCCGCGATCGATCGCCTCGATCATGCGCGGCAGATTGCCCTTCATGCCCACGCCGTAGACCATCGATAGGCGCAGATTGCAGACGTGCATACCGTAGCGTTTTCCTGCCTCGAGAACCAAACGCTCGGCCTCGCGCTTGGCAGATCCGTAGCGGGTTAAAGCAGAATCAGTCGAAAGTTCATCCATCGTAACGTTGCCGCTTTCGCCGCTGGCTTTGACGCTACTAAAATAGATAAAGTGACGAACGCCTGCCCCATGAACCGCGCGCAGGAGTCTTTCAGTTCCTTCTAAGGTAATTCCGTGATCGAAATCGTCGCCTCGCTCCCACGCGTGAGCGTTTCCGGCAAGATGAAACACCACAAAGCGCTCATCGAGTCGTGGGATAGTAAATTCCTTACTTAAATCCAATATATGAGGCGTGCAAGTATCACGCATTTCTTCCGGGGCTCTACCACGCACCGTAATATGCACACGAAATTGATTGGCCAAAAGAATTTGCACGAGACGTCGGCCAATGGCGCCGGTGGCACCCACCACAAGTGCGCATCGCTCACTCGATCTCGTCGCTACCAACATTGAATTTCCCGTGCCGCTTGTGATTCCGAAACCCGTGAACGAGCGCGGCGCAACTACCTCGACCCCTGCCAACGACGTTTCCGAAATAGCTGACGGCCAACGCGCTCAGGTTCTATGTTGATTGTGTCGCTTTCGAAAAGCGGCAATGGCATTCCAGAAAAACATCATCGCGGAAGATATAATTAATAGAACCGCTACCATTGCAATCCAGTTACCATAGGAAACGTATCCTTCTTGCGATGCTTTAACCACCTGCGTGGTGACTTTTGCTTTCTTCAGATAATTGTAAGCGTCTACCAAGATAATCTCGAATTTCCCATCGCCCCCTTTGCCAC
>CAZCAK010000123.1:0-5988 GCA_964496605.1 uncultured Acidiferrobacteraceae bacterium
GCACGGTTTGCATGGTGCGGAATTCCTCGCCGGAATCCCCGGTACCGTTGGCGGTGCCCTGGCCATGAACGCCGGTGCCTTCGGCGGCGAGACCTGGCCAATCGTGCGCGCGGTCGAAACCGTCGATCGTCACGGCGAACTGCGCACGCGTCTGCCGCAAGATTTTCGTATCGGATATCGCAGCGTCGAAGGACCCGCCGGCGAGTGGTTTGTCGCCGGTCATTTCGCGCTATCGCCGATGCAAGGCGGCGATCTCGCGGGCAAAGAAAAAATCAAATCGCTATTGGCCAAGCGCGGCGCCACGCAGCCGACGCAATGGCCGAATGCCGGCTCGGTGTTTCGCAATCCGCCGCAGGATCATGCGGCGCGTTTAATCGAAGCCGCCGGCTTAAAGGGCGCGCGTGTCGGCGGCGCGGTCGTGTCGGATCTGCACGCCAATTTCATTATCAATGCGGCGCAGGCGCGCGCCGCTGACATCGAACAATTGATCGCGCAGGTGCGCACCACGGTGCAGGCGCGCTTCGGCGTCACGTTAGAAACGGAAGTCAAAATCATCGGAGAGCCGGCATGAGTGCGGCGAATATTAAAAAATACGGCAAGGTCGCGGTCATGCTCGGCGGCCGTTCCGGCGAACGCGAAGTGTCGCTCATGAGCGGCCAGGCAGTATTGGCGGCGTATCGACGCCAAGGTGTCGACGCGCATCCGTTCGATCCCGCCGAACGGCCGTTGGAAGATTTGAAACGCGAGGGATTCGCGCGCGTGCACATCGCGCTGCACGGACGTTTCGGCGAAGACGGCACGGTGCAAGGTGCCCTGGAGCTAATGGATATTCCTTACACCGGAAGCGGTGTCATGGCGTCGGCGCTCGCGATGGACAAATGGCGCACGAAACTCGTTTGGCTGTCCGCGGGAATCTCGACGCCGCGTTTCGAGATGCTGACGGCGGCGAGCAATTTTGCCGCGGTCGCGCATAGCTTGGGTCTGCCTTTGATCGTAAAGCCGGTACGCGAAGGATCGACCATTGGGCTGAGCAAAGTAACCGACGTCGCGGCGCTGCCCGAGGCGTATCGCCGCGCCGCGGAACATGACGCGCTAGTAATTGCGGAGGAATTTATCGCCGGAGAAGAACTGACCGCGGGTGTGCTCGGCGATCTGTCCTTGCCGTTGGTACGCATTCAACCGGCCAGTGGCTTGTATGATTATCAGGCGAAATATTTCTCCGACGAGACAAAATATTTTTGCCCGTGTGGCCTCCCGGCGTCGCAGGAGCAGGCGATACAACAACAGGCGCTCGCGGCCTATCGCATTCTCGGTTGCTGGGGCTGGGGACGCGTCGATGTCATCGTGCGCGAGGACGGCACGCCGTACTTCCTCGAAGCCAATACCTCGCCCGGCATGACCGATCACAGCTTGGTACCGATGGCAGCAAAACAGGCCGGTATCGATTTCGATCAGCTGGTATTGCGTATTTTGGACAGCAGCTTTGCGCGCACCGGAGTGAAGGTATGACGGCGCAGGCGCGGCGCGCACATCGACGCAATGTGTTCCTGAGCTATCGACCGGATCGGCGCACCGTCATCCTGAGCGCAATCGCGCTCGGCACCTTAATGCTGGTCACGACCGCGTTCTTCTTATTCGAGTATCTATCGAATCCCGACCGCTTTCCGGTGCGTACGATTCGCTTCGACGGACCGTTTGAGCGCGTCACCGAGGCGCAACTCAAAGACAGCGCGATTCCTTACGTGCGCGGTAACTTCTTCTTACTCGATCTCGATGCCGTGCGCACGCATATCGAGGCCTTACCGTGGATTCGCAGCGCGGCGGTACGGCGCCAATGGCCGCAGGGCGTGCAAGTGTATTTCACCGAACAGCGTTTAGTCGCCCATTGGGGCGCACATTTGTGGCTAAACGACGACGGCGAGATCGTCGATCTGCAAGATGCGGCGACGCCGGAAGGCTTGCCGCAACTCAATGGGCCAGAGAACACACAAGTTCAGGTCTTGGCGCATTACCGCCAGCTGAATGCGATCGCCACCGATATCGGTCTCGATATCGCGCGCCTCAATTTGAGTCCGCGTCGTAGTTGGCAGCTGAGTTTGAGTAATGGTTTGAGCGTATTGCTGGGTCGCGCCGACGCGGAGCAACGTTTTGCGCGCTTCGCAGCGGTGTATCGCGATACCGTGGCGCAACGTCTGACACAAGTCGGCGTTGTCGATCTGCGTTATACCAACGGCTTCTCCGTACACTGGGCGCGCTACGCCGATGCGCCCGCCGCGCGTGCACCGCACGAGGGTTAACATGTCGAAGAAAAACGAAGATAAATTGATCGTCGGCCTGGATATCGGCACATCCAAAGTATTGGCCATCGTCGGCGAGGTGTCGCCGACCGGCGAAGTCGAAATCATCGGCGTCGGGCACCACCCCTCGCGCGGTATGAAGAAGGGCGTGGTCGTGAATATCGAATCGACCGTACAGTCGATTCAGCGCGCGGTAGAAGAGGCGGAATTGATGGCCGGCTGCCAGATTCACTCGGTGTTCGCCGGCATCGCCGGTAGCCACATCAGCAGCTTCAATTCGCACGGTATCGTCGCGATCAAGGATAAAGAAGTCGGCGCCGGCGATGTCGAACGCGTGATCGAGGCGGCGCGCGCATTGGCGATTCCCGCAGATCAAAAAATCCTGCATATCTTGCCGCAGGAATTCATTATCGATAAGCAAGAAGGTGTGCGCGAACCGGTGGGCATGAGCGGCGTGCGCCTCGAGGCCAAGGTGCATATCGTCACCGGTGCGGTCAGCGCGGCGCAGAACATCGTCAAATGTGTGCGCCGCTGCGGGCTCGAGGTCGACGATATTATTTTGGAACAACTCGCCTCGAGCATTTCGGTATTGACCGAGGACGAAAAAGAGCTCGGCGTTTGTCTGATCGACATCGGCGGCGGCACCACCGATATCTCGGTATTTACTGAAGGCGCGATTCGCCATACCGCTGTCATCCCCATCGCCGGCGATCAAGTGACGAACGACATCGCGGTGGCCTTGCGTACGCCGACGCAGCATGCCGAAGACATCAAAAAGAAATACGGCTGCGCCTTGCGCGAATTGGTGCAGGAAAGCGAAACCATCGAGGTACCGAGCGTGGGCGATCGTGCACCGCGCAAGCTCAATCGCCAAACCTTGGCGGAAGTCGTCGAGCCGCGCATCGAAGAATTGTACGGCTTGGTTTTAGCGGAGCTGCGACGCAGCGGCTTCGAAGATCTACTTGGCTCCGGCGTCGTCATCACCGGTGGCAGCAGCAAGATGGAAGGCATGGTGGATCTGGCGGAGGAGGTCTTTCACATGCCAGTGCGCTTAGGCATTCCGCAGTATGTCGGCGGTTTAAGCAGCGTGGTGCATAACCCAATCTATTCCACCGGCGTCGGTTTGGTGTTGTATGGCAGTAAGCAAGCGCATGGCGCGCAGTACGCGCGCAGCGGCCGGCGTTCATCCGGCACGCGTCTGCGCGACGTATTCGACAAAATGAAATTGTGGTTTCAAGGAAATTTCTAGGCGGGGCGGGACTTAACTCACACTACTTTGGAGTACATCAACATGTTCGAACTCATGGATACCAGCGGGCAACAAGCAGTGATTAAGGTGGTCGGCGTCGGCGGCGGCGGCGGTAATGCGCTGGAGCATATGCTCGGCTCCAGCATCGACGGCGTCGAATTCATCGTCGCCAATACCGATTCACAGGCACTGAAGCGCTCCAATGCGCGTACGTTATTACAACTCGGTTCGCATTTAACAAAAGGTCTGGGCGCGGGCGCCGATCCGACCGTGGGCCATCAAGCCGCAGTAGAAGATCGCGAGCGTATTGCTGAGGCCTTGAGCGGTGCCGATATGGTGTTCATTACCGCCGGCATGGGTGGCGGCACCGGCACCGGTGCGGCGCCGGTGGTGGCGCAAATCGCCAAAGACCAAGGCATATTAACCGTCGCGGTGGTGACCAAACCGTTTTCGTTCGAAGGCAAGAAGCGCATGGCGATTGCCGACCAGGGGATTAAAGAGCTATCGGAATATGTCGACTCGATCATCACAATTCCGAACGAGAAACTACTGAGCGTTGTCGGTAAAGGCGCCAGCTTGCTCGAGGCCTTCAGTAAGGCGAATGAGGTTTTGCAAAATGCGGTGCAAGGCATTGCCGAGCTCATTACCCGTCCCGGTTTGATCAATGTCGATTTTGCCGACGTGCGCACCGTCATGTCGGAAATGGGTATGGCCATGATGGGTTCCGCCAGCGCCCGCGGCGAGCATCGCGCCAGAGAAGCGGCGCAGGCTGCTATCTCCAGCCCGTTGCTGGAAGAGGTGAATATTTCCGGCGCGCGCGGCATTTTGGTCAATATCACCGGTGGGCTGGATCTCTCTATCGGCGAGTTCGAGGAAGTTGGCAATGCCGTAAAGGAATACGCCGCGGATGATGCGACCGTCGTCGTGGGCACGGTCATCGATCCCAATATGCAGGACGAATTGCGCGTCACTGTGGTCGCGACTGGCCTAGGTCAGCGTGCGAAACAACAACAGCCCTATAAAGTGGTCCGAACCGGCACCGGTCCAACGGATTACGGTCAGCTCGATACGCCGACCGTCATTCGGCATCGGCGCGGTGGGGCGGCGACCGCATCCGTGGCCGAGGGCAATATGGACTATTTGGACATCCCGGCGTTTTTGCGTAAGCAGGCCGATTGAGTCTATATATATATGGAAGCGCTGTGACCGCTCATCGGGCTGAGCGTCGAGCTCAGAGTCTTTACGGTGGACAGCGCGCGAAATATGACATTTAATCGGTGGCGGCATGAGGATTTTGTCTCCTTTTTGCCACGCGCCCTTTAGGGATTCGGGCCGAGTTGGGCGATTTTCGCGGGGTTGGATCCCACACCGAACAGCTATCGGTTGGCTAGAAAACAACAGTAGTTAAAAAGCGATTTAGGAATGATTAAACAACGTACGTTGAAGAACGTCATACGTGCCACCGGAATTGGCCTGCATACGGGTGAAAAAATTTACCTGACCTTGCGCCCCGCGCCGATCGATACCGGCGTGGTATTTCGTCGCACCGATTTGGCCAAGCCCTTGGAAGTGCGTGCACATCCCGAGAACGTCACTGACACCCGCCTTTCGACCACGCTCGAAGCCAATGGTGTGAAGATTTCAACGGTCGAGCACTTGATGTCGGCCTTTGCCGGCTTGGGTATCGATAACGCCTATGTCGATCTCACTGGCCCCGAAGTTCCGATTATGGACGGCAGCGCCGGCCCATTCGTGTTTTTGATTCAATCTGCCGGCGTGATGGAACAGGCCGCGGCGAAACGATTCATTCGCATCAATAAACCCGTCGAAGTGCGCGATGGCGATAAATGGGCGCGCTTCGAGCCCTGGGACGGATTCAAGGTCTCGTTTACGATTGATTTCGATCACCCGATTTTTCGTAATTCGAGCCAAGTTGCAACGGTGGATTTTTCCACTACGTCGTTCGTCAAGGAGATCAGCCGCGCCCGCACCTTCGGTTTCATGCAGCACCTCGAGGCGCTGCGTCAGGACGGCCTGGCGCGCGGCGGCGGTTTGGACAATGCGATCGTGATGGATGATTTTCGCGTATTGAACGAAGACGGTTTGCGTTACGAAGACGAATTCGTGAAGCACAAGATACTCGATGCGATCGGCGATCTTTATCTGCTAGGTCACCCGCTCATTGGTGCCTTCAGCGCCAAGAAGTCCGGGCATGCATTGAATAATCGCCTGTTACGCGCGTTGATTGCGCAGCGCGAGTCTTGGGATCTCGTGTCTTACAATGAAAATGACCGCGCGGCGATTTCATTCATGCGCGCGGTACCCGCAGTCTAAAAAGGCATGCGCCGGAGGGAGGAGTATGAACATTATTTTAATTCCCCGGAGCGTTAGCAAAGGCCACAACATCAGCCTAAGCCAAACCCAACTCCTCCTCCTTGGGTT
>CAZCAK010000124.1:0-5980 GCA_964496605.1 uncultured Acidiferrobacteraceae bacterium
AAAAAGGTCTGTTCTTCGAACAAGATTGGGCCTCGCTCAACAAGGTCATGCCAGTAGCCTCGGGCGGCATTCACGCCGGCCAGATGCACCAGCTGATTCATTACCTCGGCGAAGACGTGGTGTTGCAGTTCGGCGGCGGTACCATCGGCCATCCGCAGGGTATTCAAGCCGGCGCAACCGCCAACCGCGTGGCGCTCGAAGCCATGATTCAGGCGCGCAACGAAGGCCGCGATTATCTGAAAGAAGGTCCGCAGATCCTGGAGAATGCCGCCAAGACCTGCTCGCCGCTCAAGGCCGCGCTCGACACGTGGAAGGACATCACCTTCAACTACGAGTCGACCGACACCGCCGACTTCGTGCCGTCCACCACGGCCAGCCGCTAAACGTATTAGGAGACAGACACCATGATGACCAATCCCGGTAATCGTCTGACGCAGGGTCAGTTCTCGTTCCTGCCGGACCTAACCGACGCGCAGATCACCGCGCAGATCAAGTACGCCTTGAATAAAGGCTGGGCGGTCAACGTCGAATACACCGACGATCCGCATCCGCGTAACACGTATTGGGAAATGTTCGGCATGCCGATGTTCGATCTCAAGGATCCCGCGGGCATCCTGATGGAGATCAACAACTGCCGTAAGACCTTCCCGAATCATTATATTCGCGTGACGGCGTTCGACAGCAGCCGCGGTGTTGAGTCGCCGCGTATGTCGTACCTCGTCAACCGGCCCAAGAAAGAGCCGGGCTTTGGCCTCGTGCGCCAGGAAGTGGACGGTCGCAACATTCGTTACACCGTGCACTCTTACGCGACCGACAAGCCGGAAGGCGAGCGGTACTAAAAGCGGAAAGTGGGGGCGGGTAATACCGCCCTCACACTTTTAGCTTTCAATAGTCTTTCGATTTAGGACTGCAATACTCAGCGGACGATTATCGGTATTTGGAGTTCGATATGACACAGCCAGCCACCGAAGCAAAAAAAGACGCGCCGAAACAAAATGCGCTCAACAGTATTCCCGATAGCACGCCGATCGATCTCGAAGGCGCGTTTCGCGACTCCAATATTCAAGAAGTACTCGACAAGCTCGACCGCGACTTGATCGGCTTAAAACCGGTTAAAACGCGCATTCGCGAGACCGCGGCATTATTGCTGGTCGATCGCGTGCGCAAGACGCTGAATCTCAACTCCGGCGCACCCAGTTTGCATATGTCGTTCACCGGCAATCCCGGTACCGGCAAAACCACCGTCGCCATGCGTATGGCGGAAATCCTGCATCGACTCGGTTACGTGCGTACTGGCCACCTCGTGGCGGTCACGCGCGATGACCTCGTCGGCCAATATATCGGTCACACCGCACCGAAGACCAAGGAAGTTTTGAAGAAGGCCATGGGCGGCGTCCTGTTCATCGACGAGGCTTATTACCTCTATAAACCCGAGAACGAACGCGACTACGGTGCCGAATCGATCGAGATTCTATTGCAGGTGATGGAAAATAACCGCGACGATTTAGTTGTGATTCTCGCCGGTTACAAAGACAAGATGGATAAGTTTTTCCAAAGCAATCCCGGCATGTCCTCGCGTATCGCGCATCACTTGGATTTCCCGGATTATGCGCCGGACGAATTGCTTGCGATCGCAAAACTGATGTTGGAAGAGCAGCAATATCGCTTCAGCCCGGATGCCGAGAAGGCGTTTCTTGAATACATCGTGCGCCGCATGAAGATGCCGCACTTCGCGAACGCGCGCAGCGTGCGTAACGCGCTCGACCGCTCGCGTCTACGGCACGCGAACCGCCTGTTCGGCCGCAACGCCAAACGCCTGACGAAGAAAGATTTGGTTACGCTCGAGGCGGAAGATATTCTCGCGTCGCGTGTCTTTAAGGACGGCATGCCCGACGCCGAGGACGGCCAGGTCGATGACTAACGCGTCATAGCGCAGCTGCGCACTGGCATCGGAGTGAAGATATGACGCTGACCGAATTGGTTCAGGGCGTGCAGCGGCTGCTGGCAGGCGAGGGCAGCGACGAGGCCCATCTGCTGGCGCGCGAGGCGCTCCGGCTTACCGACATGATTGGTTGGGCCACGGGCCTCATCGATCCGCAGAGCAAAATCGATGATCGCCTTGAGCTATTGCAGCAGCGATTGCGCGCACGCCACACCGCTCAACCGCAGGACGAAATCGCGATTCTGCACGATGCGCTCGGCGACTTGCGCAATGCCATTGCGCGGCACGACCGTGACCTTGGTGGCGAGTCGGACGACGACCACACGGTCGATACATAAGTCGGCCAAGCTCGATGTCGTCGATCTCGCTTCCACCCGGCTCGATCCACGCCTTACCGAAAAATATCGACGCTGCCTGCTATAACGCGGTGCATTTGGCCCTGAAGCGCCATCGTGCGCCGCTGCGTGTAGAGCTACCGCATCACCGTGGCCTGGAGATGCTTCTCGAAGAGCAAGTTTGGTTATGCGTCGATGCATTCCACGCCGATCAGCCGATCATGGCTTGGCACGACTTTCAAGTCGGCGGCCGTCAAACGCTGCACGCGCCAATCCTGTGCGAGCTATTGCTTTACCACATACACGCGGGCTTGGTGATGGGCTCGGCGCTGGTGGCGCTGCAACAGGCCTTGAACGAATTACGCCGTCGCGATAACGAAAAATGAGCTTGCCTCAATAGCGGTGAACCGCGGCGGTTGAATTGCCAAGGTTGGCCCGGCATACTGACTGCGTTCTCACCAGGGGGCAGCATGTCGCAACAAGCGGTACGTGTGCGCCTAATCCTATCGGGCACGGCATCCGTCGGGCTCTATATTTTTCTCGCGGCCTATTCGCGCGAGATTATCGATCTGTCGGCGCGCAAGGACGGCGCGTATTTTCTGGTGCCGATTGTGATCGCGTTCATATTTTCTTTTGCCCACGGCGCCTTTACTGGATATTTCTGGGAAGCGTTGGGGATCAAGGCAAAGAATATTCCCATTCAGGGCAAAACTACACTCGAGGATCCCAATGGAACCAACGATTCAGTTCGTTGATTTACATGTGGCGAACGTTTTATTCCTTTTATTCGTGGGGTTTGTCGGCGGGATGGTGAGTGGGTTCATCGGTTCCGGCGGCGCGTTTGTGTTGACGCCTGCCATGATGAGTATGGGCGTCAGCGGCGTGATGGCGGTCGCGAGCAATATGTGTCACAAGTTTCCCAAGGCCTTAATCGGCGCCTACAAGCGCAATCAGTTCGGCCAAGTCGATATTAAGCTCGGTGTGGTCATGGCGATCGGAGCCTCGCTGGGCGTATGGTTGGGTGCGGATATTCAGCACCGCATTCACCAAGCCTACGGTGCCGCCGGTTCTAATCTTTATGTTAGCCTCGCTTTTGTCACGGTTTTATTTATCGTCGGCGGTTTTGTCATGCATGACGTGTGGCACATCTTGCGCCGCGGCGACACCCAAAGCCACGATGAACCGCTCCCACGGCTAGCGCGCCGCCTACAGGCAATCGAAATCCGCGGCACCATGATGCGATTTAAAACTGCGAACCTACGCATCTCCTTGCTGTTTATTCTCCCGCTCGGCGTTGCTACGGGTATGTTGGCCTCGACTATCGCGGTCGGGGGCTTCATCGGCGTTCCGGGCATGGTGTATTTGTTAGGTGCGTCATCGCTGGTGGCAAGTGCGACCGAGTTGGTAATTGCCTTCATCATGGGTCTCGGTGGAACTATTAAGTACAGCCTGCACGGTCTCGTGGACGTGCGCTTGGCGATGATTATTCTGGCCGGATCCCTCTTCGGCGTACAACTTGGCGCCATCGGTACGACCTATGTCCGGCCGTATACCATTAAGCTGGTCATGGGGGCCATTATGCTCATCGTCGGCGTGAGTCGTGCCATGGTGATCCCGGTATATTTAAAGGATCTCGGCGTGATGAGTTTCTCCGAAGGTGTTGCCGGGTTCCTGAAGGGCGCAAGCTTTGGGTTTATGGTCATGGCATTGGTGATCGGGGCGTTTATTATTATTGGGGCAATGGTGCGCGGACACCGACGCGAGCGCGGTGTAGCGGTGCCAGAGGCGGCGCCCGAATAGAATGCCTCTCGATGTAGCAGCTGCATTGCGCCGCGAATTCCTTTAAAGTGCGCACACCGAGTTCAGGTAGTGTTACGTGAAGGGTCTCGAAGAATTAATCGCGGGGTTTCGTCGCTTTCAAACCGAATACTACGGCGATCGACGAAAACTCTTTGATCGCCTTACGCGCGAGGGACAGGCGCCACGCATCATGGTCATTGCCTGCTGCGACTCGCGAGTCGATCCCGCTATTATTACCGACTGTGTCCCCGGCGATCTGTTTGTAGTACGCAACGTCGCGAATCTCATTCCTCCATACGAGACCGGCGGCAATTACCACGGTACCAGCGCGGCGTTGGAATTTGCCGTGCGCACTTTGCGTGTCGAGCATGTGGTTGTGTTGGGGCACGCAAGCTGCGGTGGTATTCGCGCGTTGCTTGCCGGCGAGCGTCGCGGCGCCGAGAGCGCCCAATTCGTTGCGCCGTGGATGTCGATCGCCGAAGACGCGCGACGCGAGGCCCTGGCGGCAGCGCCGCAGTCGGGAGAGCAGCAAGCGCGTGCCTGTGAGCTTGCGAGCATTCGTGTATCGCTGCGCAATCTGCTCAGCTTTCCGTTTGTGCAGCGTGCCGTCGACGCCGGCGAACTGGTTTTACACGGCTGGTATTTCGATCTCGTGCGCGGTGAATTGCTACACCACGATGCCACGCGCGACGCCTTCGACGTGGCGGTGCCGGCGATTCGCAACTAGATTCTGTTCGGCGCCGGTCGGATGCCGGATCCCGGCGCTTGCGGTAGGCTTGCGCCATGCTGCACATTACGCTCCCGCCCGCTATTGCCAAAGAACGTGATCTCCTCGTCACCCAGGCGCTCGATTGGTTGCGCACGCAGGGCTACAACACCTTTCGCGTGCATGACTATCCGGAGTCGACCGCCCCTGAGCCGATTATCATCCCAGTGCTCAACACCAGTGTGATGCCCGACATCGCAGCCCAGGATCGCGCCGGCAATCAACTTCTCGGCAGTATCGAGGTCAGCACCGATATCAGCGATTCCATCTGCGGGCGCCGCTGGCAGGCATTGCATGCGTGGGCCGAGGCGAATGACGCCGATTACCGCGTGTTCGTGCAGGACCGCTATCGCGAACAGGCACGACAAATTGCCGCGATGTGGCATCTCGCCGAGACGCTATTGGTACCTTTGCGGAGCCCACACTGAGGGGACCGTCAATCCATCGCACTCACGGTCTGTAAGCGGCACCTATGAAACTAGGGCAATTCCATTTCGTTACCGTGTGGCACTTGGCGGCGCCGGTCGAGGTGGTGTGGGAGATCATTGCGCGCACCGAGGTCTGGCCGGTGTGGTGGCGCGGCGTATTATCGGCACGGTTGCTGCGCCAAGGCGCCGATGACGGCAGCGGGTATCTCTATGGCTATGTGTGGCGCAGTATTCTCCCTTATAAACTGTATTTCGAAATGGAAGTCACGCGGGTCGAGCCCTGTGTATTGCTGGAGGGTGTCGCGCACGGCGATGTCGTCGGCGTCGGTCGCTGGACCTTTGAGCGCGAAGGCGGGGGCACGCGCGTGCAATATAACTGGGATATTCGCTTGACCAATTTTTGGGTCGCCATGGTGGCGACCTTGACCGCGCCCTTGGTACGTTGGAATCACGATGTCGTTATGGCGTGGGGGCGACACGGCTTGGAGCGGCGCCTTGCAGCGGAGCGCGCCGAGCGCAATGTCCCGGCGTAAAACGCAGTTGCCTTAATACGCGCCAATCGGCATCATGGCGGCGAATTTTGCCGCGAGTTCGCAATGACTACCATTCAAGTCGGCGTAGTGATGGGGAGCGATAGCGACTGGGACGTGATGCAACACGCCGTTGCTATATTAAAAGAATACGGCGTTGCCCATGAAGCCAAGGTCGT
>CAZCAK010000125.1:0-5970 GCA_964496605.1 uncultured Acidiferrobacteraceae bacterium
CCCGCGGCCGACCGTCATGGCCTTGGATTTTCGGCCCTGGGACGAGGAACGCAATCAGGCCAAGACTCTCACGCGTGTCGCGGCTGACTTCGGTTTGAAGCGCGCCGCGTGTACCACGGTCCTGGCGGCGGACGAATACAAATTGCTACTGACGGAAGCGCCGGATGTTAAGGCTGACGAATTGCGCGCCGCGGTTCGTTGGCGCATTAAGGATCTCATCGATTTCCATATTAACGACGCGACATTGGACGTATTCGAGTTACCCAGTGTTACCGATGCCCCGGGCACCGCGCGCTCGATGTATGCGGTGGTGGCGCAGAAGCAGATTATTCAAAAGCGTATTGACCTGCTTGAGACCGCTGGCATCAATTTACAAATCATCGATATCCCGGAGTTGGCGCAGCGCAATCTCGCAGCCTTATTGCCGCAGGATCAAGATGGCGTGGTCATGCTGTCTTTGCAGGCGCGCAGTGGATTAATCACGGTCTCGAAGCGCGGCGAAATTTATCTCAGCCGCATGATCGACATCGGCGTCGAGACCTTACAGCAGGCGAGCAACTTATCGGATTATTTCGATCGCATCGCGCTCGAGGTGCAGCGCTCGTTGGATTACTTCGATAGCCATTTCCGCCAGGCGCCGTTAACAAGCTTATTTGTGACACCGATGCCGGAAGGTATCCCGGGTCTCATCGAACACTTAAACTCCAATCTCAGTATTAAGGCGACGATGCTTGATCTGAACGAATTGGTCGATATGAAGTCGAGCGGCGATCCCATGTTGCAATGGCGTTGCTTTACCGCGATTGGTGCGGCGCTGCGGCAGGAAAGTGTGACGCTATGAAGCAGAACATCAACTTATATCATCCGATATTCCGCAAGCAGGAGAAAAAATTCTCCGCGCTGACCATGGCACAGGCGGCGGGCCTCGTGGTCGCCGCGGTCGTGTTGATTTACGCCTACACCTGGTCGCAGGTCGGTTCGCTTGAGGCGCAGCTGAAAGAGCTCGATCGCCAGCGCGAAAGTGCGGTGAAGCGGTTAACCGAGGTTAGCACGCGTTTTGGCGGACAAGTGAAGGCTAATCCGGTCGATGAGCAGATTGCGCGCTTGGAACAGGAAATCGCCGCACGTCAGCAGTTACAGAAGATTGCGCAGCAGGGCAATCTGGGCAACACCGAAGGTTATTCCGGTATATTGGTCGCACTCGCGCGCCAACACGTCGAAGGCACTTGGTTAACGCGCATTGCGGTTGCCGGGCGCGGTGAATCGATGCGTCTCGAGGGGCGTAGTCTCAGTCCGGACATGGTGCCGCAGTATATTCAACGACTCTCGCGCGAACCGTTGTTGACCGGAACGCAATTTAAACTATTTCAAATGTCGCGCCCTGAGGCCGATGCCAAGGCGCTAGCCAATAAGAAGGCGGCGCCACATTATGTCGAATTCTATTTCGGTACCGCGAAGCAAGACGGCGTTGCGCCGGAGGTCGTGCGATGAATGCGCAATTAAAGGCGAAGCTGACGCAATGGGCCGAGGGTATCGATCAACGTTCCTTACGGGAACGCGCCATGATATTCGGTGCCGTCATGGTATTGCTTTATGTGGTTACGTCGGTGCTGGTGTTTGGGCCGCTCGAGAAAGAGCGCGGACGCTTGGCGCAGACGTTGAAAGACAAGCAGACCGAAATTGAAGTTTTTAACGCCAAAATCCAGAGCTTCGTCACCCAAAGCGGGCGCGGCGAAACCGAGCGTCAGGCGCGCTTGACGCAATTGCAACAGGAATTGAAGGGGCTCGATAACAGCGTTGGCCAGATTAATAAGCGCCTGGTGCCGCCACGGGAGATGGCGCGACTGATTGCCGAGGTATCGCGCAATATCCAGGAGCTGCAAATACTCAAGATCGAAAACTTGCCCTCGACCGTGCTTACGGAGAAGGCCATCGATAAAGGCATTACCGCACCGGCCATGAGTGGCACGGTCTACAAGCATGGTATGCGCGTACAGGTGCGCGGCACCTATAGCGATATCGTGCAGTATTTAAAGAGTTTAGAGGCCTTGCCGTGGAAGATGTATTGGGGCGAGTTAAGTCTCGTGACCGATCAATATCCGTATTCCACCGCGACCATCGTCGTTTACACCTTAAGTCTCGATGAAGCCTGGATCGGCGTATGACCACGATTTCTGGCACGATAGTTGTACTACGAAAGGATATGAAGACAATTCGCCTGATATTATGTCTGCTCAGCACCGCCTGGATGTCGCATGCGACGGCTGGCGCCATTGAGAGCCTGCCCGACCCGACGCGGCCGGCAAGCTTTCACAATGCGCGCGAAGCGGGGCAGGGTGGATTGCAAACGACGGTGGTATCGGACGGACGACGCGTCGCGGTGATCGACGGGCGCATGGTTAATATCGGCGATAAGGTTGGCGATGCCGTCGTCGTGGATATTCGGCCTTACGAAGTGGTGTTGCGATCGAATTCGGGAACGCGCGTATTGCGCATGATGCCGCCCTTGACTCGCAGCATGGCCAAGACCGCCGCTAACGAACACGAAGAACGATAACGATATGAAACCAACGAATATTATTCTTGCAATGAGTGTCGCCGCGGTCCTAACCGCCTGCGCCGCGCCCTATGGTTGGAATAAGAACGCGGGCGAGAAGGTCGATCAAGCGCTCGCCGATGCGAAAAAGACCAATGCCGCGAAAGCCGCGGTACCGGCCGACGTCAACCAGGCGCTGTTACCGCCGTTACAAATTCCCTTGCCGGATGGCACCGCGCAGGTCGAGCCGCGGTTCGATTTCACTGTCAATAACGCCCCGGCACGCCAAGTGTTTATGGGGCTGGTCGAGGGCACGCGTTACAGCATGATGGTGCATCCGGAAGTGAATGGCGTCGTGTCGTTGAACATGAAGGACGCCACGGTCCCGGAAGCGATGGATGCGATTCGTCGACTCTACGGTTACGAATACAAGCGCGATGGTAATCGCTTCTTTGTATTACCGCGCGGCATGCAGACGCGCATGTTTCCAATTAATTATCTCAATATGAATCGTGTTGGGCGTTCCGACACACGCGTGTCCTCGGGCGAGCTCACGCGCGGTGGTGCGACGCCAAGCAGCAACAATAGTCAGTCCACCGCTGCGGGCCAGACCGGTGGTCACCCCGGTAACACGGGATCCAACGGCAACGCCAATATTCAAGTCGAAACTGAATCGCGCACCGATTTCTGGAAAGATTTGGAAGCGACGGTGAAGGCATTGATCGGCACTCAGGGTGGTCGCGCCGTCGTCGCCAATCCGCAGTCCGGATTACTAGTCGTACGCGCCATGCCGGATGAGTTGCGGGTGGTCGAAGATTTCCTCAGCACGACGCAAACGGCGGTGAATCGCCAAGTCGTGCTCGAGGCGAAGGTGCTCGAAGTTCAATTAAGCGATCGTTTTCAAACCGGCATTAACTGGGCGCAGCTCGGTCATGTCGGCGGCGCGAATGTCACCACCGGACAAACTGGCGGTGGCACCGTATTCGGTGGTACTGGTGCTAGCGAAACCGTCGGCAGTACTGGCAGTCTCTATCCGCCCGGCAGCGGTACCCTTTTCTCCGGGCCGAGTGCGTCTTCGTTCGGCGGTATCTTTAGCCTTGCGATCCAATATCGCAGCTTCGCGGCCTTCTTAGAGCTTCTGCAAACGCAAGGTAATGTGCAGGTGCTGTCGAGCCCGCGCGTCGCCACGGTTAATAATCAAAAGGCATTGATCAAAGTTGGTGGCGATGAATTCTTTGTGACGGGCATCAAGAATTCTGCCAGCGGCGCTGTTACCGCCACTGGTGCACAGGTGCTAACTCCAGAAATCGAATTGACGCCGTTCTTCTCGGGTATCGCGCTCGATGTAACGCCCCAAATCGACGATCACAATAATATTATTCTGCACATTCATCCGGCGATCAGCGACGTGGTACAGCGCGACAAGACGCTACGGATCTCGGATCAACAATACAGCTTACCCCTGGCCTTGAGCTCGGTGCAGGAATCGGACAATATCGTACGCGCCAGCAGCGGTCAGGTGATTGTGATCGGTGGCTTGATGAAAGAAGGCAGCACTGACGACAGTGCCTCGGTTCCCTTATTGGGCGATCTGCCGGTGGTCGGCAACTTGTTCAAGCATAAAAAGGTCACTCGCATCAAACGCGAATTGGTCATCTTATTGAAACCGACGGTAGTCGAAGGCGCGCAGACCTGGACCGATATGGTCGATCAGTCTCAGGGCCATATCGAACGCCTGCGTAGCGAAAAATAAATCACCGTGTATACGCGCCACTTTGATCTGCGCGAGTTCCCCTTCAGTATCACGCCCGATACGAGTTTTTTCTACGCGCATTCGGCGCACCAGAATGCGCTCAATACTTTGCTGGTGGCGGTGCGCATCGGTGAAGGGTTTATTAAGGTTACCGGCGAAGTCGGTACCGGCAAGACTTTGCTCTGCCGAAAATTTTTGGCGAATCTCGCAACCGACCGTAATTTCATTACCGCCTATGTTCCCAATCCCTATCTCAAACCGGAAACCCTATTGTTGGCTATTGCCGACGAGCTTGGGATCAAACACGAAGAGACGCTGAACCAGCACCAATTGCTGCGCGCGCTGACGAAGTTTCTGGTCGATAGCTACGCCGACGGTAAGCGCGTCATCCTATGTCTCGACGAGGCGCAAGCGATGCCAGTCGAGACGCTTGAGGCCCTGCGCCTCTTGAGCAATCTCGAGACTGAGAAACGTAAATTGCTGCAAGTGGTTTTGTTCGGGCAACCGGAACTCGATGTGCGTCTGGAAGAACCGTCGATCCGCCAATTGCGTCAGCGCATTACCTTTTCTTGCAAACTCGCACCACTCAGCTTGGCCGAAGTTGAATACTACGTCGCGCATCGTTTGAGTGTCGCCGGCTACTGCGGCTCGCGTTTATTTTCGCCGCGTGCCGTCAAGGCGCTCTATAAAATTAGCGGCGGCATTCCGCGTCTGCTGAATATTCTGGCGCATAAGGCGATGATGGCGGCGTTCGGTCGGGGCGCACACCACATCGAGCATCAGCATGTGTGGGCCGCGATTCGCGATACCGAATCGGTGAATAACGGCGGACGCCTGTCGCTATTCGTGAAATACGTGTCCGGCTTGATCGCGACGGTAGCGACCATAAGCTTAACAATCTTGTTCCATGGCGGCGGCTTATGAGTCTTATTAATAAGATGTTGATTGATCTCGAGACGCGCCAAGACGGTAAGGCGGCTGCGGCACGGCCACGTCCAGTATTTGAAGATCTGCATCCCAGTCTCGGTATGGCCGCGCCGCGGCGTGCGCCGCGCATGCTGCTCGTCGCGCTGGTCGTGATAGCGGCGAGTGTCATTGCGTGGATTCTGTGGCCGCATACACAACCGGCGCCGATCGCACCAGTGGCGAGTTCAAATCCGCCAGTGAAACCTAACGCGGCACCGAAGCCCTCAGCGATTACCAAAACTGAGCCTGTTGCCGAATCCCCTGCGGTGCCGCCACCATCGGTCGCCGCGGCTACGGTAAATCCGGAAGTGACGCCGCTGAAGTCCGAATCTGCGGTGGCATCGAGCAAGCCGCCGGCCTCGGCTCCAGCGATTCCAGCACCGCCGGTTGCGGTGCAGGAGCTGGTATTACCGCCACCGGTAACACCGTTACCACCGACCGCGCCTGCGACTAGCGCCGCTAAAGTGGAACCGAAGTCATTACCGAAGGCACGGGCCAAAACCGCACCGGCCCTTGCCGCTGCTAAACCGGCACTGACCTCGCCACCATCGGCCGCGGAAGACAGCGTGATCGATAAGAAGGCGCATGTCTTAACCGCCGAGGAGCAAGCTGAGCAGCTCTATCGTGAAGGTGTCGCGGCGCTGAAAAAAGGCCGGCGCTTCGATGCCGAGCAAGAATTGCGTAACGCCTTAGCGAAGCATGCCACGCATGTGAA
>CAZCAK010000126.1:0-1158 GCA_964496605.1 uncultured Acidiferrobacteraceae bacterium
GGAGGACTGATGGACTGGATGAACACGGGCATCCTCTTGGTGTTCTACCTCGCGCTCGGCATCGTCTTGGCCACGATCCGGGAGTATTGGCTCGGTGCTCGTGGGGAAGAGGCGCAGCCTGACGTCTTCTTCGCGATCGTCGCCTTCTGGCCGCTCGTGCTCCCGATGCTCCTCCTCCTCAAGTTCTGCATGTGGGCGTGGAACGTCGGGTTCAACCGCAACCTGCCGCCGCTCAACCAGACCCCGGGCGCGAAGCCCTACAAGAAGTACAAGTGAAAATCGCTATCATCGTCCAAGCGCGCATTCACTCGACGCGGTTGCCGAGAAAGGCGCTCCTTGACGTCAGCGGGAAGACGGCCCTGGAGAGAGTGGTCGATCGGTGCAAGCAGGTCGAAAGCGCGGACGAGGTGATCGTGGCGTGTCCCTTTGAGGACGAGTTGCCTATCTACGAGCGCACGGGGATACCCCCATTCCCAGGCCCGGAGCACGATCTAGTAACGCGACTCCTAAACGCGGCGCGAGCGATCGGCGCGGACAAGTTCGTGCGCGTGACGGCGGATTGCCCGCTGATCGACCCCGCCGTCATCCAGCGGTGCATCAACCTGTCCGTGGTCACGAACGATCCGGTAATCATCAACTGGCACCCGCGCAGCTACCCCAACGGCCAGGACTGCGAGGTCTACGATACGAAATGGCTCTCGAAGTATGGCGAACGCCAGCTCTCCCTCACGGATCGGGAGTGGTTCGCCCTCAAGATCAGCAAGGAGGAGAAGTTCCGAAGCGTGGTCGCCCCTTGGGACGCCTCCAAGTACCGCATGACGCTCGATTACGTCCACGACCTCACCGTGATTCGCGAGGTCCAGCGCGCCATGCAGGACGAGCTCTGGGGCTGGGAGCGCATCTGCCGTTGGCTGGACGACAACCCCAAGGTGAAGAACATCAACGCGAAGTACGAGAAGGAGCTTGGGGAGGAGATCAAGTGACCTTCCTCACGGGCCGCCAGGTCGATCTGCGCGTGTTGGAGGACCGCGACTGTGGAATCTTCACGCAAGCGGTCAACGCCGGCCTCACGACGGAACACCTCTTCACGGGCTCGGTCCCGATGCGGACGGCCGACTACGCCGAACACTGGAGGCAAGAAAGGCAAGCCGGGGCGGT
>CAZCAK010000126.1:1258-5959 GCA_964496605.1 uncultured Acidiferrobacteraceae bacterium
GTGAACGTCCACAACAGCTACCTGCCGTGGAACAAAGGCGCTCATGCGACCACTTGGGCTATCGTTGACCAGACTCCGCACGGGGCGACGATGCATTGGCTTGACGAGGGCGTGGACACCGGCCCGATTCTCCTCCAAGAGCGCGTGGAAATCTCGGAGGACGACACGGCCGACAGCCTGTACCAGAAGACCGCAGATGCCGAGGTGCGCGTGTTCGAGACGGGGATGAGGATGATTCTCTCTGGGGACTGTCGTAGGTGGCCGCAGGTGCAGGGCGGCAGCTTCCACAAAAAGAAGGATTTTGATCGGCTCGTCCGGGCTCTCACGACCAGCGATTGCAGGGTGATCCGTGAAGTATAGGGCGGTGATCGTCGGTTGCGGACGGATCGGCGTCGGCTACCAGTGGCACGACAAGGAATACACCCACATGGGAGCCTACAAGGCGCTGAAAGACCGCGTGGAGGTCGTCGGCATTGCGGACCCGGACCCGGGCCGACTGGGTGCGGCCATGCAGGAATACGGCATTAAGGGCGGCATGACCGCAGGCAAGACCCTCGAAATCACGCAGCCAGATATCGTCTCCATCTGCACCCAACCGGAACTCGAGATCCGGGAAACGATCCTGAACTACTGCGTGGCCTTCCGGGTGAAGGGCATCTGGTGCGAGAAGCCGTTCGTCGGGCGTCCCCGGCAGATCCCCACTCAAGTCAACTACATGCGCCGCGGGGATCCCGTTCACCAGAAGATCGCCCGGGAGTTGCGAGGGGGCAGGCTCATCGTCTACGGAAAGGATGACCTCACCACGCGCTGCCACTTCGAGGATCTCGCAAAGTGGTGGGAAGCAACGCTCGAATACCACCCCGAAACCGGCCCCTGTCGGTACTACTACATGACCGGCACGAACGCCGACGACTTGTGCTATTCGTTCCCCAACGGCGGCGTGGACGGCGGGACGTGCTTCCGCGCGATGCTGGGTAATCTGCTCGACCACTTGGACAAAGGAGAACCGCTTTGGAGCCCACCAGCGTAATCCGCCTTCCCATGCTCTTCGCGGGCGTGCCGTCCGCTGGCGAAGCCTCCGCGATGGCCGAGCACCGCAAGAGCGGCGGCCAGATCATCTACTTCGTCACGCCAGAGGAGCAGAAGCAGATTACCCTCGCGAGTGGCGAAGCGGGCGTGGTCTGGCAGAATGACGCCTTCGTGAAGAAGTTTCTTTTCGAGCACGTCCACGGGTGGATGGGCGGGAAAGTCGGGAACATCGACCAGCTTGTAGGCGCGACCGCCGGGGACATGGACCGTTCGCGGCACCTCGCCTCCTTGATGCACGACGTCCTCGCGCTTTACAGTTTCGACCACACGAGCGCGCAGCATCTCTTCAAGGACGGCGAGCCCCAGCGGAACATGTTCAAGAACCACCGTTGGATCGAGGACGGGACGCCGTTTCAGGTGTTCAAGGGCCGCGGGAAAGGCGTGATCACGATCTGCGTGGCGGCAGGTCCGTCCCTAGACGGTCAGTGGGAGCACCTGAAGCGCATCCGCGACACGATGCCGAACGTCGGCTTCATCGTCTGCGGACGATCGTACCGGCAAGCCATGAAGTACGGGCTCAGGCCGGAATTCGTCCATGAGGTGGAGCAGTTCGAGTGGAATGATCGGCTGTTCCTCTTCGCCCCCGAACCGCCGGCCGGCACCTTCCTGGTGGGGCCGCTCACCGCCTGCCCGAACGTCTACCACGCGTGGCCGAACAAGGGGCAAGTCTGCATCACCTGGGACCACAACTACGCGCAACTCATGGGCTCTACGAAAGAGCAGATCGCCGCGCACGAGCACTCGATGGACGGCGGGAACTCCGTCATCCACCACATGTTCAACTTCGCCACTTGGCTGGGCTCCGAGGTCATCTGCCTCGCGGGAGTGGACCTGTCCTACCCTCCGGGGCACAAGGCCACCCACGCGGAAGGCACGTTCCACATGTGGAATCCGGCGGTCATGCGGTCCGAGCGCGCGTACCAAGCTCCTCTCACCGTGAAGAGCACCGATGGCGGGGAAGTGCAAGCCAGCCAGCCGTACCGCAACTTCGCCACGTTTCTAGAGATCAGCTTGGAGAGCGCGAAACGCTTCATCCCGAACCTGAAGGTGATCAACTTCTCTCCGCACGGGCAGGAGATCAAGGGCACCGTTTACGAGGACATCAGCACATGGGGTACTTCGCCATCGCCTGCGCCATCTTCTGCGCTGCCGTCATCGGCGCTTGCATTTGGGCCGGTAGCGTTCTCAGCGTCGTTGGCGTCTGCGTCTACGCTTACCTCGACCGAGCCTTCGCAAGCCAGTTGCGCCGTGAACGCGGGCTGGCCTATCACGAAGGCGAGCGAGCTGGACGAGCCCTCGGTGAGCGACTTAGAGCCTACAATGAATCTCCGCTTCCTAAGACCCAGAAGGAAGTCGAGGAAACCAAAGAGTGGGCCGAAGGACTCGCCGCCCTCTACCCACAAGACCTCGCGCTCAAGGCCGAAGTAGACAAGATCAGGAAAGAGCGCGACATGCTTGACAAGAACGACGGCTAGATTGTAGAGTCAGAGTAACAGCGCCACCCCGTAGCTGCCCGCAAGGGAGCAGCGGAGCGACTGTCAGCACCACGGAGGTTTCGTGGCTGACGAGTCGCCCAAGAGGCTGACGCAGGTTCGCGGGGGAAACCGCGAAATCGACTCTTCCAAGACCCTCCGCTACTACAGCCACGTCCTGCGCCGCAACGTCCGCACGCTCGACAAGCGCCTCCAGGGCGACGGCGACCATTCCCCCAAGCAATACCTCGCGCTCGCCCAGATGATCCGGACGGCCTGCTTCGTCTTCGACTGCATCCACGTCTCGACGCCCGACGCCGAAGCCCCGGGCTGGCGCATGAAGGGGGTTTCGTAATGCACGACCCCAAGAAGCAGTGTTTCTACTGCGGCTCCTTTTCCCACAGTTGGATCGTCGTCGTCGGCAACCGAGCCTACCCGTGTTGCCGGGACTGCAAGGTCAACGAAGCCACAAAGGATTTCTTCGTCACGAGGCCAAAGTGAAGTGGCTGTACCTGCTGCTCGCCATGCTGACTGACTGGGCGGACTTCCAGACGGAGCCGTTCCCGGTCCAGAAAGACTACATCCAGGACTGCGTGGACCGGAACGTGCAATACGTCGCGGCGTTCTGCGGCCTCCAGAGCGGCAAGTCCTACAGCGAAGCCGATGGCGGCCAAGCGGCGCTCTACGGCCCTGATCCCGTCATGCTCCCGGAGGAGACTCGCGGCCGGATCCCCATGGAGGCGTGGATCGTTTCGAAGAACTACCACCTGGCCGGCGACATGCTGGACACCTTCCGCACGCGCACCCCGGAGGGCATCTGGGCCACCGAGAAGCAGATGCGCGAGTGGGGCGTCACCAAGGGCGACCGCTACACCTTCTGGCTCGTCCCTCGGAAGAACTGCCCGGACCCTGCCCCCGTCAAGTTGCGCGTCCGCTCGGCCACCGATCCCGACTCGCTCCGTGCGACGAACAAGCTCGGGCTCGTCATGGCCGACGAGCTCGCCCACTGGAAGGAGAAGGCGTGGTTCAACATCCAGGGCCGCGGCATCGTGACCAGGACGAAGTACCTGATCGGGACGTCGCCCAAGGGGAAGAACTTCGCCTACCGCACGATCGCCCTCCCGGGGGGCTACCGGCTGGGCATCTCTGGGCGGCACCCGACCTCGGACCCGCGTATCCGGGTCCACACCTGGACGAGCTACGATAACCCCAAGGCCGACAAGGATCACCTCGACCGCCTGCGGCGCATCTTCGGCCCGGACTACGCCGACCAGGAACTCATGGGCATGTTCACCGACGCGGTGGGCTACGTCTACAACTTCGACCGCGACCTGCACATGAGGGAGCTGCCCAGTGAAGACCCAGCTTATTACGAGCATCGCGTCGTGGGCTTGGATCCTGGGTATGGCGATCCTTACGCGGCGGCGCTCTGGCTCAGAGACTACGACGGCAACTGGTGGATGGCCGACGAACTCTACCTCTCCCGAAAGGCCATCGTCGACGACGCCGAACCGACGCTCCGTGACTGGGAGACTCACTGGAAGGTCCAGCGCATCTACGTCGATAAGCGGCGTCCTACGGACTGGGAGCTGCTTCGCCGCAGAGGATTCGACGCTCTCCCGAACCTCGAAATCTACGGGGAAAACGACCAGCGCACCATCATGCCCATGATCCGAGTCGTCCAGGGGCTCTACCGGGACAACCGCATCAAGGTCGCCCCCCATTGCGAGTGGTTCGCGGAAGAGGCCGAGAACTACGCCTTCCCAGACCGCGAGGACCGCAACGCGGGAGAAAACCCCGTCGACTACCGCAATCACCTGATGGACGCCACCCGCTACGCCATCTGCTCGGTCGAGAAGCAGTACATCGGCCCCATGCAATTCCACCGGCACCCCGCTCGCCCGGACGAGATGGTCCCGTTCCACCAACGGTCCAGACCTCGGCGTCCCGGCGAGCCCATCCGGCTGCCCACGATCAACGACGTCCTGAATGCTCAGGACCAGAAGTTTGACAACGAAGGAAGGAGAGGCTAAATGCCCTATCTGCCGACTGACGGGTACATGTCCGACGTGCTTTCCACCACCCGGACGGTGCAGCTCTTCACGATCTCTCGGGACACCCTGATTACGCAGGGCATCTT
>CAZCAK010000127.1:0-5928 GCA_964496605.1 uncultured Acidiferrobacteraceae bacterium
CCGGTAGGACCAATCATTAAGATATTTTTCGGCGTGATCTCGCTGCGCAAAGGTTCTGGCACTTGCATGCGACGCCAGCGATTGCGCAAGGCGATCGCGACAGCGCGCTTCGCGTCGGCCTGGCCGACAATATGTTTGTCGAGCTCTTGAACGATCTCCCGCGGTGTCATTGCGGTCATCGGCTTAACCCAAAGATTCGATGGTGAGTTGATGATTCGTATAGATGCAAATGTCGGCCGCGATATTGAGCGCCTTGTCCACGATCTCGCGTGCGCTGAGCGCGCTATTATCGAGCAAGGCACGCGCCGCCGCCTGCGCATAGGGGCCGCCGGAACCGATGGCGATCAGACCACCCTCTGGCTCCAACACATCACCGTTACCGGTAATGATGAGCGAGGTTTGCAGATCGGCCACGGCCAATAGGGCCTCCAGGCGACGTAACATGCGATCAGTGCGCCAGTCCTTCGCCAGTTCGACCGCGGCACGCGTCATATGTCCCTGGTGTTTTTCGAGCTTGGCCTCGAAGCGCTCGAATAAGGTGAAGGCGTCCGCCGTGCCACCGGCAAACCCGGCCACGACCTTGTCCTTATACAATCGTCGCACCTTACGTGCGTTCGATTTCATCACAGTATTGCCCAATGACACTTGCCCGTCGCCGCCGAGCACTACCTGCCCGTTACGACGTACGCTCAAGATAGTAGTGCCGTGAAATTGCTCCATTGCCATTCAAATGCTTGCCTTTCGATGTAAGTACTCGACTAGTCGTCGGCTAGGGGTCGCCAATGTAGCATAAAGTGGGGTAGCATCCGGTGAAATCAAGCGTTTGGTGCGGTTTTTGCACGAATTTTGGGGCACCCTTACCGTGTCGTTATGCGAAAAAAATTAGACGTCGCCGAATTGAGACCCGGAATGTACGTCGCGGAACTCGATCGTCCGTGGCGTGAGACACCATTTCTGTTCCAAGGCTTTTACATCCAAAACCAATCCGATATCGAGCAATTGCGCGGTTACTGCGCGCATGTGTTCGTCGATATTCCCGACGAGTTTCAAACCAGCGTTCCGCCGACACTAAACCCGCAGGATAGCGTCGTCGAACTCGAGATGTTAAAGAACAACGCCCGCGCCCACTACAAGGGCACAGCCTATCCCGACACCGCCACCCTCGAACGAGAGTTGAGCCCGGCGATGGAGGTGTATCGCGAATCGGAGAGCCTGATCGGCAGCATCGTTGACGACGTGCGCTTAGGACGTGCCATCGATCTTCCTGGCGCGCGCGATCACGTGGCCGAGCTAACACGTAGTGTCATTCGCAATCCCGACGCCCTGGTGTGTTTGGCACAATTGAAAGCGAAAGACGCCTACACGGTGCAGCACTCGTTGCGCGTCTGTATCCTAAGTCTTGCGTTCGGGCGACACCTCGGCGTGCCCGAGGAGGGCTTACGCGATCTCGGACTCGGTGCATTATTGCACGACGTCGGCAAGGCCAAGATACCGCTAGAGATTTTGAACAAACCGGAACGCCTTACCGAGCGCGAATACGCCGTCATGAAAACGCACGTGCCCGAGGGCGTGAAGATTCTCGACGGCCTGCGTAATATTCCGCGCAGCGTCATCGAAATCGTGAGCGGTCACCACGAGCGTTACAACGGTCAGGGTTATATTCGCGGACTTAAGGGCCGTGAAATCGGCAATGCTGCGATGATTTCGGCAATCGTCGACTGCTACGATGCACTCACGAGCGACCGCGTTTACCAAGCAGCGGTATCGCCGCATAACGCACTAAAACAAATGTACACCTGGCGTAATGGTCAATTTGAAGGACGTCTGGTTGAACATTTCATTCAGTGCATGGGAATTTATCCGATCGGTAGCCTGGTGGAGCTAAATACCGGCCACGTCGGGGTCGTGACCACGATCAATCGCGCGCGCTATCTGCGACCCCAGATCGTGCTAGTCCTTGATGGCACTAAGCAGCGATACGCGAGCACAAAAAATGTCGACTTGATGAAACAAATGCGGGACGAATCGGATCGTCCGTGGGAAATCAAATCGGTATTGGAACCGGGCAGCTTCGGCGTGAATCCGGCGCATTATCTACCGCAAGTACGCGTCGCGCAGCTCGCGCGCGACTTACGTTAACTTCACTTAGAGTCGGTGTCGCCGGATCGGCCGCGACGACGTGCGCGCGGATGCGCGCCGTCGTATACGCGGGCTAAGTGCTGAAAATCTAAATGGGTATAAATTTGCGTCGTCGATATATCGGCATGCCCCAGCAACTCCTGGACCGCGCGCAAGTCGCCGCTTGATTCTAATAAGTGCGTGGCAAACGAGTGTCGTAGCATGTGCGGATGCACCGGCACCGCAACGCCGCGACGTCGCGCCCACAGCGCAACCCGTTGTTGCACGCCGCGCGGGCCCAAGCGCTGTCCGCGCTGATTAACGAACAGCGCCGCTTCGTCGGCTTGGGCATATTGCGCGCGCCACGTCAGCCAGGTGCGCAGGGCATCGCGTGCGAACCGCCCGACTGGTAACTCGCGCGCCTTATTGCCTTTGCCGACGACACGCACATTCCCCGCCAAAACGTCGATGTCGACGACATCGAGTCGCACCAGTTCTGACAAACGCAGACCACAGGAATACAACAACTCTAAGATCGCGCGATCGCGCGCACCGCTAAAGTCTTCGTCGGGGACGCCGACTAGGGCTGCAGATTCGTCGACGCTCAGGGCTGAGGGTAATCGCCGCGGCGACTTCGGCGCGCGCACGCCGACAAAGGGATTGCTGCGCACATAGCCCTCACGCAGCAAGTAACGGAAAAACGAGCGCGCACTGGAGAGGAGTCGCTGAATGCTTTTCCCGCCGAGCTTGCGCCGATGTAAGTGCGCAACATAGGCGCGTGCATGCTCAACATCCACCAACGCCCAATCGTCGAGCGCGGCTTCAGCACAAAAGGCATGTAAATACAATAAATCGCGCGCGTAACTATTAAGGGTGTGTGCCGCGAGGCGGCGTTCGACCCGCAAATGCTGCAGATACTGCTGCGCCAGCCGCTCGGCCGTATGGCGCATTAATCGCGCGTACGCAAAAAGCGCGCGGCGGCGCGAATGAATAATTCGCCCAGACGCACCAGGAAGGTGACGCCCATCTCGGCGTGAAACCGACGCGCATCGCGACTACCCAGCACGAGCAATCCCTGCCGGCCCGGCTCACGCACCGGAATCAAGGCCAGCGACTGGATATCGCGTGCCTGATTGCCGAATAAAAATTCCATGCCGTCGCTATCGATGCGTTCGCCGCAAAATACCCGCCGCCCCTGGCAGCGCCGCAGCAGCGCCGCGAAATGCGGTTCCTCGGCGGCGACGAATTCCGGTCGCTGTGCCCGAATATCGTCGGCATCTTCTTGTAATAAGACTGCGACCGCGTCGAGCCGAAACTCTTGGCGCAATAGCTCGCGTGCGGTACCAACAACATCGTCGAACGAGCCGGCGTCTATCATGGCGCCGGCAAAGTGATGCACGCGTTCGGCTAGGGTGTCGTTCTCGCGCGCAATTGCAATGAGATCCTGTAGTTGGTGCTCCAAGGCGGCGTGGCGCTGACGCAAAATTTCAACTTGACGTTCCAGCAATGAAATTGCCGTGCCGCGACCGGCATGCGGTAGCTTAAGGCGCAGCAATAATTCCTGCCGCGACCAGAAGAAGTCGGGGTGCTCTTCGAGATAACGACTCACTGCCTCGTCCCACGAAAGCTCTTCGCTTGGATGCGTTTTCTTTGTCATAGCGTGCTGAGATCGACCGTGCCTTCGAAAACCGTTGTCGCCGGACCGCGCATCCAGAGTGCCGCGTCGTCGCCGGACCAAGTGATATGTAAACGACCGCCGGGCAAATCGACGTCCACGTCGGTGTCGAGCAAGCCACGTTCGCGCCCAACCGCAACCGCGGCACAGGCACCGGTACCGCAAGCGAGCGTCTCGCCGACGCCGCGCTCGAATACCCGCAGGCGAATATGATGGCGATTCAGTATTTGCATGAATCCGGCGTTGACCCGCTGGGGAAAGCGTGGATGGCGCTCGATTAGCGCGCCCTGTTGCGCCACCGGCGCCCGGCTTACGTCCTCGACGATTTGTACCGCGTGTGGATTGCCCATGGAAACAACGCCGATCGTGACCGATTCCCCTTCGATGTCGAGAGTATAGACCAACTGTTTGGCATCCGCGGTGAACGGTACTCGCGCCGGATTGAATTCGGGTACGCCCATATTGACGCTGACCTCGCCGTTGTCTTCCAACTGCGGATATACCATGCCGCCCAACGTCTCGACTGCAAGGCGGCGCTTTTGCGTCAGCGCCTTTTCGTGTACAAAGCGCGCAAAGCAGCGCACGCCGTTGCCGCACTGCTCGACTTCGCCGCCATCGGCGTTGAAAATACGATACCGAAAATCGGCGTCGGCGCGCTCGGGGCGCTCGACCAGGAGCAATTGATTACAACCAATGCCGAAACGGCGGTCGCACAATTTTGCGACCAGTGTCGAATCGAGCCGCAATTGCGCGGCACGATTATCGAATACAACAAAGTCATTGCCTAAACCGTGCATTTTGGTAAACGCAATTCGCATATCGCGAGATTACACGCGCATCTCGCGATTACCAAGCAATGCGCGCATAGATTGAATAGGTATGGAACAAAAACTCACGCGTCTCATCGAGCGCATTAAGGCACGCCGTTGGTTACGCAAAATCGTCGGCGTACTGCTGGTCGTGGGCGGCATTCTCGGACCGTTCTTGCCGGTGCTGGGTGTATGGATGCTACCGCTCGGTCTGGTATTGCTCTCGGTGGATTATCCCTGGGCACAGCGCTACCACGCGCGGTTTTTGCACTGGTACGAACACTATAAAAAACGCCTCAAGCGCCGCTAGGCGCCCATCCGAATACCGCGAGGTGGCGGTCGCCTATCGCCTCGACGGTTAGATATTGCAAGCCGCACGCGTCCAATTGCGTGCGTACCTCCGCCACCGTATAGGCGGCACATAGTGAACGATAAAAGTCTTGCCGAAATAATTCCGGATCGCCCGCGGCATACTGCTCGACCAAGAGCGCGGCGGCATGCGGGGACGGCGGACGCCGCAAGTCCATCACCCATAGTGCTGCCGCCGGCGCGGCATAGCGTGTCAGCGCTTCCCATAAGTTTTCCGGTCGCTGGAGATGATGCAATACGCTATTGCAGATCACGGTGTCGAAGGTTTGCTGCGGATTCAACGCTGCCAGCAGATCTCCCTGTTGCAGCCGAATACGATGTTCCAGGCCGACATCACGGATCGCCGCGGCGGCACAATCGAGCATCGGCGGTGCCGCATCGATACCGAGCAATTGCGCCTCCGGATAGGCGCGTGCGAACCGAATCGTGATATCACCGCTGCCGCAGCCCAAATCCAGTACGCGTTGCGGTTGATGGCGTGGAAACCGCGTACGGAAACCAGCGACAAAGGCTTCGTGGGGCACCGCCATGTCGGCCGCGGCATAGGCACGCGCCTGCGCCGGATCGTCCATGAGCTCCGGTTCCGGAACGCGATCCATCCTACAGCGGTGCGAGCGTTTCCGCCGCGAGCAAATCGTCCAGCGTTTCGCGCCGGCGCACGATATGAAATTGCGTACCATCGACCAAGACCTCGGCGGCGCGCGGCCGCGCATCGCAATTCGGGCCCATGACCGCCCCGTAGGCACCGGCAGATAACACCGCCAGCCGATCGCCCGGCATGGCGGCAAGCTCGCGCCCGTGCCCAAAAAAATCGCCACTCTCGCACACCGGGCCGACCACGTCGTAGCGGTAACTCGGGCCACGCGCCGGCTGTACCGGCACAATCTCGTGGTAGGCGTCGTATAAGGCCGGTCGGAGTAAGTCGTTCATACCGGCGTCGACGATGGCGAAATTTTT
>CAZCAK010000128.1:0-5914 GCA_964496605.1 uncultured Acidiferrobacteraceae bacterium
CAAACCATTGTGTTGCGCGGCAATCCCGCGGAGCTCGCGGCCTGGCGCCACGCCGCCGAAGCCGATTACGCACCGGCGCGATTGATCTTCGCAATTCCCACCGAGGCGCAGGATTTACCCGGCGTGTTGGCGCAACGCAGCCCGCGCGGCGCGGCGGTCGCCTATGTCTGTAGCGGACACGAGTGTCATGCGCCGGTAGAGCAACTCGCGGCGTTTAGGGCCTCGCTCGCAAGCAGGAGTGACGTCGCACGCGGCAACACATAGATTAATCGGCATTCGAAGCAGGAGGCAGCATGCACGTTCGTCACGAACCAAACGAAACAATATTGGAGCTCGAAACCGCCACCGCGAAGAAATTCGCCGGAACAGTCTTGGAACACGCGGAAGAGTTATCGTCCCCGATTATCGAACTTGCAACGCTGATCCGTACTGGCCAATACGCCGCGCGCGATCAGTTCCGGCAACCGCCACATGCGTTCGACGAAGGCGCGCCCTACGCGCCCGGCATCAAGACCGGAGGCAAGCAATGAAACTCGCGGAAGCCAAAAAGGAAAATTTGACCATCAGCATGAGTCAAGACGAGGCCAGTCGCTTATTGCGCGCGCTCACGCAGCATGCCGACATCGTCGGCGATTATGGGCGCGAGCTCGCGGCGAAACTCAGCGCCGCCGGCGTTCAACCGAGCGCCGCGGACGATCATATTCGCTACGAATATATGCCCCCGAGTTAACGCGCCGAACCGATTGACCCTGCGCCGCGGCTTGATTACAGTCCCGGCCGTGTGAGGAGTGCGCCATGGTCAAACGTTTAGCCGATTTCGTCGCTGAGGCTCGGCGACGCATTCAAGAAATTCACCCGGACGATCTCGATGAGATGATCGAGAATCATGACGACTTAACCATCATCGACGTACGCGAACCGCAGGAGCACGCGTCGGGGCATATCCCCGGGGCCCTATCGATTCCGCGCGGCACCTTGGAAGGCGCGGCCGATCCCAATTACAAACATCGCGTCGAAGAATTATGCAATGCCCGCGCGAACACGATCGTCTTGTACTGCGAGAGTGGCGGGCGTAGCGCGATGGCCGCCGACACGTTACAGCAGATGGGTTTCGAGAAGGTTTATAACTTGGCGGGCGGCATCGAGAACTGGCACGCCGAAGGTTTGCCGGTGGTTCGATAAACGATCAGTAACGGAAATTAAAAAAGGGCGAACGCAGGTTCGCCCTTTTGTTTTGCGGCAGAAGATACTAACCGGCGTGCGGTTGACCCTGCGCTGCGGCGCCATTCCCATGACGATTGCGCTCAAAGCGGGTCACGTTATGCGGCAATGGTGCGGCATACCCCGGTTCGCTCGACGCCGGCTCGGATGTGTCGTCGCCCATGCCGGTGAGGGCACAGAGGCGGCGCCGCGCGTACTCGGCCTCGCGCGCCAAGGGCAGATTGCGTAATGGCGCGGTGCCGGTTTGCTTGATCTTCTGATGGAACTCGTCGACCTCGCGTCCAAGCCGCTCGTGCGAATGTTTCATCAGCGTGCGATACGCCTCGGCGTCAAGCCCGAGCTCCAATTCACGTCGGATCGCAAGATTGGCATTGACCACCAAACGGCCGAGCGCGAGGCCGGCCTGGGCGCAATGCTTCACGAAATCGGCTTGATGATGCGCCAATTCGTTTTGTAATTTCTCTTTCTTCGCCAAGGCGACATCCATCTCGTTTTGTTCGTCGTTGAAAATCTTGTGATGTAAATTCCAGGCGCGTTGATTATCGATGCCGGCGCGGGTCATTTCTTTCATGCTCGCCAAGGCCTCGTCGCGGCGCGCGGCAGCGGATTCGATCGACATCTGTTGATATTCGATTTCGTGGGTAATGCGGCGGATCGGCAATTTTTGAATGCTCAGTTCCGAAACTGCGTGTGCGAAGAATTGATTCGCCTCGACGATCGCCTGCACCGTCGGCATGGAACCGACGATATGTACCTTGTTGAGATCGGCGCCGACGCCCTTGACCATCGCCTCGTGTTGCTGCAGGGAGATGTCGATGTTGGCGAGGCTCGCGAGATATTCCTGCGCCTGTGCCATTGCCTCGGCGGCCTTGAGATAGACTTCGCGTCGCACCGTCATTTCCCGTTCGCGATCGCGCTGTTGTGCATCGTGATCGAGCCGCTGAATATTACGCATGGACTCGCCGCGATTCTGCAACCATAACCCAATTAGGGTGATGGTTGATGCGGTGGTGGCGGCATAAACCGCCGCGGGAATCGATTCTAAGATAGGTAATACGGACTCGAACACGTCTCCTCCAGTTCTTCTTAAATGACGGCTTAATGAAACTACGCAACAACGTACTGCGGATTTTTGGTTTTGTGATGCAGACCGCGGGACGGCTCGTCCTCCTCGTTGCGGCGCCTGCAAATGCAGAACAACTTCGATGCACGCATGGTAAAAAACCATGGCGTGCATCGCAATTGCTAAAGGATTATGCGGGGGCTATGCGCAGATAAGCGGAACGGGCGCGAGCGTGCCGCTACACGGCGTAGCGAAATTCCTGCTTGAAGTCATCGAAGAATTGTTCGCGCGAGAAGCGATGGTTCTGCGTACCGGGGTGCGCGATCTTGATGGCGCCCATTAAAGCGGCGATGCGTCCGGTGGTTTCCCAATCGAGGCCTTTCTCGATGCCAAACAAGAGGCCGCCGCGGTAGGCATCGCCGCAACCGGTCGGATCAGTGACAGACTGCGCCTTCACCGCCGGAATGGTGTAGGTCTTGCCGTCGGCAAAAATTTCCGAACCTTCGGCGCCCTTCGTGACGATCACGGCCTTTAACTTCTTGGCGTGATGTGCGATCGGCTTGCCGGTGCGCTCCTCAAACAAGCGTGCCTCATAATCGTTCAACGCGAGATAACTCGCTTGCTCGACAAAGCGCTCCAAGTCTTTTCCGTCGAACAAAGGCATACCTTGGCCCGGATCGAACACAAAGGGTATGCCGGCCTCGGCAAATTCCCGCGCGTGCTGAATCATGCCGTCGCGCCCGTCGGGCGCGACAATCCCAAGCTTGGCAGCCTTGGCGTCGCGCACCTGCGTCCGCTGCGATTGGTTCATCGCACCTGGATGAAACGCGGGGATTTGATTGTCGTCCATATCGGTTGTAATGAAGGCCTGCGCCGTGTATGTGCCGGGCACCGAGAGCACATGCGTTCGATCGATGCCGCAGCGTTCCATCCAACGCGCGTAAGGTTCGAAATCTTCGCCGACCGTGCCCATCGGTAACGGCTCGCCGCCAATGAGCTTTAGGTTATACGCGATATTGCCGGCGCAGCCGCCGAACTCGCGACGCATCTGCGGCACTTGAAATGAAACATTCAGGATATGGACTTTGTCAGGGAGGATATGGTTTTTGAAGCGATCTTGAAAAACCATAATCGTATCGAACGCAAACGAACCGCAAACCAGCGTAGCCACTCGTCCTCCTCGTTATAAGCAGCGCAATGAATTTTAGAACTGCTGCGCAGTGACGTGGCTAACGCTGGTGAAAGCTCGGTGCCGGCATCGTGTGGGAAAACCGCTCGTCCTCCAGCCCACGCGACGCCCGAGATCGCTGCCGTGCACGTTATAGGCGGGACCTCTGTGCACATTCAACGCTCGTTGCTGCCGAGACCTCACCAGCTTAGGCGCCACTACGCGCAGTCACAATGTCGATTCGACTCTACGTCGGCAATCAACAGACAATCGGGCCGCGGCGATCTCATGTATTCGCCGGTTTCCACGTTAAATCGAGTTCGCGTGCGGCGCGCACGTCGTCTAAGCGGCGCACCGGCAAAGTATGCGGCGCCGATTTCACCATCGCGGTATCCGCGCGCGACTCCTTAGCGATCGCAACCATGGCTTCGATAAAGCCATCGAGCGCCTCTTTGCTTTCGCTTTCGGTCGGCTCGATCAAGAAACACTCCGGCACTAACAGCGGGAAATACGTCGTCGGCGCGTGGAAGCCTTTATCGAGTAGGCGCTTCGCCGCGTCCATCGCCGACACACCGGTCTCATCCTTCAATTTCTTCAAAGTCAAAATGAATTCGTGGGTCGCGCGACGTTGCGGATAGGCCGGCTGAAAGCCGGCCTGGCGCAAGCGCGCCATCATATAGTTCGCATTCAAGGTAGCGAACTCGGCCACGCGATGCATGCCTTCGCGACCGAGCAATCGCGCATACACATAGGCGCGCAATAACACGCCGGCATTGCCCATAAACGCGGACAGGCGGCCTATGCTTTGCGGACAATCTTTTTCCGTCAACCAGCGATAAGTCCCGTCGGCGTTTTGCGCCACCATCGGTACCGGCAGGAACGGCAACAGCCGCTCGCTCACACCCACCGGTCCCGCGCCTGGTCCGCCGCCGCCGTGCGGCGTGGAAAAGGTTTTATGCAGATTCATGTGAATCACATCGAAGCCCATGACGCCGGGTTTCACCTTGCCCAGAATGGCATTGAGATTAGCGCCGTCGTAATACAACAAACCGCCGGCCGCGTGCACGATCTTCGCGACTTCTTGGATATCTTTTTCAAACACACCGAGCGTCGAGGGATTGGTCAACATAATGCCGGCGGTTTGCGGACCGACCGCGGCGCGTAATAACTCGGTGTCGACATCGCCGTCGGCGTCGACCGGAATTTCACGCACGGTGTAGCCGCACATCACCGCGGTCGCAGGATTGGTGCCATGCGCCGCGGTCGGCACCAAAATTTCTGTGCGTCCATGATCCCCGCGCGCATCGTGATAGGCGCGAATCATGGCAACGCCGGCGAACTCGCCTTGCGAGCCGGCCATCGGCGTCAGCGATACCGCCTTCATGCCGGTAACGTCCTTGAGTATTTCTTGCAGCTCGTACATGCAGGCCATGAAGCCCTGGCCAGTAGTCGCCGGCGCGTAGGGATGACGCCCGAGGAATTGCGGCAACATCGCAAACGCGTTGCAGGCGCGCGGGTTGTATTTCATGGTGCAGGAACCGAGCGGATAGAAGTGCGTGTCGATCGAGAAATTTTTCTGCGACAAGCGCGTGTAATGCCGCACCGCCTGCATCTCCGAGACCTCGGGCAACAATGCCGGTTTCTCGCGACGGAATTTTTTCGGAATGTCCGCGGTATCGGCCAATTGCGCCGGGGCTTGCGACGGATTGCGGCGATTCGGTTGCGAGTGTTCAAAAATCAGCATGGTCATTACTCACTCAATACTCAAAAGATCGGTGCGCAGTGCGCACCCTACGCCATATTAATAATCATTACCCGCCCCTTGGTCTCGCCGAGCATCGCTGACCGTAGGTTGGGTTAAGTGAAGCGAAACCCAACGAAATCGTTTTCCATAACACCTTCTGCGGTGTAGGTAGGGTACGCACCCCGCACCGTTGTGGTCCTTACGGTCAAACCCCGCGTTGGGGTTCACTCCGTTCACCCAACCTACTCGCTCCGTGCGGTTGTTAAAACATATCGCGGCTACTTCACCGCCGCCAAGGCCTTATCGTAATTCGGCTCTTGTGCGATTTCCGGAACGAGTTCGGTGTATACCACTTTATCGTTCTCATCGACCACCACCACGGCGCGCGCAGCAATGCCCGCGAGCGGGCCATCGTTCATGAGTACACCATAATCTTTGGCGAAGCTCTTATCGCGCATCATCGACAGCGTCACGATATTCTTTGTGTTCTCGGCGCCGCAGAAACGCCCCTGCGCAAACGGCAAATCGCCGGACACCACCAACACCACGGTGTTCTTGAGCTTCGGCACTTGCTCGTTAAATTTTTTGGCGCTGGTCGCGCAAATGCCCGTATCGAGGCTCGGGACGATATTCAAAATCTTCTTTTTGCCTTTGAAATCGCCGAGCGTGACGTCTTTCAGTTCGCCGTTGGTCAATTTGAAATCCGGCGCCTTAGCAC
>CAZCAK010000129.1:0-5903 GCA_964496605.1 uncultured Acidiferrobacteraceae bacterium
GATGGTCCGACGGCCAATCTGTTAATTGCAGGGTCGCTATTGATCGGCACGCCGATCTTAAGTTTTATCGGCGCCGTCGGTGCAGCACTGACCTTGGGACTGCGCAACGGCGGCCTCTTGCTGTCGCTCTTGGTACTGCCGTTGTATACTCCGGTGCTCATTTTTGGCGCCGCGGCCGTAGCTGCTGCGGCGAATGGAACTAACCCCGAAGCGCACTTGTCTTTACTCGGTTCGCTGTTGGTACTCGCCGCCGCCTTCGCCCCGTGGGCAACGGCCGCGGCCTTACGGATCTCGCTCGATTGATGAATTACAAATACGCCGCACCGAAAAACTTCTATAGCCTCGCCGGGCGTCTCATCCCGTGGCTCGCCGCGTTAACGGCAGCGCTCTTGGCCTGCGGTTTATATTTCGGCTTCTTCGTTGCGCCCGCCGACTATCAGCAAGGCGAAAGCTATCGCATCATGTTCATCCATGTTCCGGCGGCGTGGATGTCGATGTTCATTTACGTAACGCTTGCCGGTGCCGCTGGTGTCGGTTTGGTATGGAACATCAAGCTGGCGGAAGTCTTGGCGAAATGCAGTGCGCCGCTCGGCGCCTCGTTCACGTTCTTGGCACTGGTCACCGGCTCGCTCTGGGGCAAACCGATGTGGGGCACTTATTGGGTATGGGATGCGCGCCTCACCTCGGAGCTGATTCTGTTATTCCTTTATATAGGCTTCATGGCGTTACAAGCCGGCATCGACGATCCGCGACGCGCCGCGCGCGGCGGTGCGATATTGGCGCTGGTCGGTGTGGTGAATATTCCCATCATTCATTTCTCAGTGCAGTGGTGGAACACCTTGCATCAACCGGCATCGATCAGCAGCGTCAGTAAAATCGGTGCGCCGTCGATTCACCCGAGCATGCTCGCGCCCCTATTGCTCATGGCCTTGGCGTTTCAAGTGTATTACGCCACAGTGGTGCTGATGCGCATGCGCAACGAAATTCTCGAGCGCGAGAAACACACCGCCTGGGTCGCCGATGCCGTTGCGCATGAAGGGGCGCGCTAATGGATTGGGGCGCGTTCTTCGCCATGGGCGGTTACGGCATGTACGTGTGGCCGGCGTATATCGCGGCAGCGATTGTACTGCTGGCGAATGTATTGGCACCGCTGCGCACTAAAACCAAAGTCCTCAAACGTGTGCGGTTAGTGGCGCAGGCGCGCGCCACCGCACCGAGCAAGCGCGCACCCAAGCGCCGCAAGAAAAATGAAAACGCGGCATAAGCGTCTAATGTTGATTATCGGTGCGCTGGCGGCACTCGGTGTTGCCGCGAGCCTGGTGCTGAACGCGTTTCGTAATAATCTCGTGTTCTATTACACACCGACGCAAGTCGCAAACGGCGATGCACCGCATAGCGGTACCTTTCGCGTCGGCGGCTTGGTGGAAAAAGGCAGCGTGCACAAAGAAGGCCTGAAGGTCAGCTTCGTCGTAACCGATTTGAATAAAAAACTCACGATTAATTACGAAGGCATCTTGCCGGACCTGTTCCGTGAGGGTCAGGGCGTGGTCGCACAAGGTAAGCTTGGTAGCACCGATTTGTTTGTCGCGCATCAAGTGCTGGCGAAGCACGATGAAAATTATATGCCGCCGGAGGTTGCGGCCTCGCTCAAAGGCAAGGCGCCGCAAGCGTATAAACCCTGATGAAAAAATTTTGGCTTCCGATCGGCGTCTTTATCGCGCTCGGCTTGTTATTGGCGTACGGTCTCAAGCTCGATCCGCACCGTATCCCCTCGCCCCTCGTCGACAAGCCTTTGCCGGCATTTAGCCTGCCGACGCTGGATGCGCCGCAGCGCAACTTTAGCAATAAAGAACTGCAAGGTCAGGCGGTGTTGATCAACGTCTGGGCGTCGTGGTGCGTCGCCTGCCGCGAGGAGCACGAACTCCTGATGTCGCTGGCAAAACAAAATGTCCCACTCATCGGTTTGAACTACAAAGACACCGGCGAGGACGCACGCCAGGTATTGCGGCAAATGGGCAACCCCTATCGTACCGTGTTGGTCGACGCCGACGGGCGCACCGGCATCGATTGGGGCGTTTACGGTGTGCCGGAAACGTTCTTAGTCGATAAGAACGGCGTCATTCGGTACAAGTACATCGGACCGATTACGCCCGAGGGCTGGGCGAAGGAACTCGCGCCGCGCCTGCGGCAATATCAAGGAGCCGGTTTTAAGCCGCAATAACGCGCCAAGCGCAAGGCATTCGCCGCGGCGTATGCCGCTTGATCGTTATCGAAGTAGACATACACCGCGTGACCGGTGTCGCGCCACGCGGCGATACGCTTGGCCCAGGTCTTAAGTCGCGCCGCGCTATAGTCGCCTTGATACTTCTTTTTTCCCGGTCCGTGCAGGCGCACATACACAAAATCCGTCGTCACGATATATGGCGTGCGCACGCCGGCAAGCTCGTAGATACAAAAGGCTGCGCGATGTCGCCGCAGTGCCGCATATACCTCCTCGCACCACCAATCGGGATTGCGTAATTCAAATGCGTAGCGGTGCCCGCGCGGCAACGCACGCAAAAACGCCTCGAGCCGCTCGATATTCAGCGACCAACGCGGCGGTAATTGAAATACGATCGGACCGAGGTGACGCCCGAAGGCACGTACCGGTTCGAAGAAACGCTGCAACGGTATGCGTGGATCTTTCAGTTTTTTATTATGCGTAATGAAACGCGAGCCTTTCACCGCGAATACGAATTCGCGCGGTACCCGCTTCACCCATGCGCGCACGGTGTCGCGGTTGAGCAAACGATAAAAGCTATTATTAATTTCGACGCTAGCGAGATGTTGTTGGTAGTAATCGAACCAGCGATCGCTGGCTAAATCTTTCGGGTAAAAAAGCCCGCGCCAATGCCGATAATGCCAACCGGAGGTGCCGATACAAAGCGCCGGCGATCTATCCGCCATTGCGCGTCGCCGGCATCGGAATAATCGAAATACCGCCGCTCGGTTCCAGCACGGCGTATTTGATCTGATCGATACGTTCGAGCCCCTGATTCATGCGTGCGGCGGCCAAGATGTCGCTCTCGTCTATGCGTGCTCGATACATGACGTCGTAACGCGGTTGGCCGTTATCAACGACGATCAAGGGCACACCGTCAACGAACCGATCGACACGGGGCGAACGTCGCTTCAGGAGGGATAAAACAACGTCCCAGGCGACTAACGTCAAAATGACGATAAATCCATTGGTCACGGAGAAGTCGTCGGTGAGCATCGCCTGCTGGGTCGCTTCACTGATGATCAGCAACAAAATGAAATCGAACGTCGTTAGCTCACCGACCGTGCGCCGTCCAATAACCCGAAACAGCAGCAGCAAAAATAGATACACCGCCGTTGCACGCAGCACCGCGTCCATATGTTACGGGAATACCCACTGCCAGGTGCGAAGCGTCGCAGTGTGCCCGACGATACCGACTTCAATCCAGTGCAAGCCGAGCGTCGCTGCTTGTACATCGAACACCACCGCGGTGGATTCCTCGCCGGAACGCGTTTCACCCAATGTGGAAAAGTTGAACACGAGACGATCGGCACCGAGCTCGACCTTATCCGGTGTCGGTGTGACTTGTTCGATGCGAAACGGATCGACATCATTGCGGCGCAACCACAACCGCAGATGCGCACTATCGCCGACATTGGAGGCAACGACCACTCGAATCCGGTCCGACGATTGCAGGCGTTCGAAGCGATGATATTGCAGCCGCAACACGCCGTTATTCACTTCGGCGTTGGCGAGCGGACCGGACCCAAACAGACCGAGTAGCGCTGCGATCAAGACCAGTAGCGATACTAGCCACGCCCGCCGCTCCAAACGCCATGTGCGGTAGTGCACCGCTAAATCGGTGCTAAGTCCTTGGGGTGGGCGCGACGCCATCGCGCTATTGAGGCGCTTAAACCCCAGCCTGGTAAATCGGACTTAGGGCTAGGGGTTAAGGTTTAGTCGTGGGCTTTTGTTCTAGTTGATTGAGTGCCGAGCGCACGCCTTGGGCCGCGGGCGTGCCGGGCGGTAAGCTCGCCAGCAAGCGCTGCCATAAGGCCTTCGTCTCTTTGACGTTGCCCGCTTGATACGACGCCAGCCCCAAGACCCAGAGCGCATCTTGATTGTCCGGTTCCGCTTTATAGATTTGCCGATACAGCTTGACCGCCAAGGGATGCGGTTGCCGCGGATCGCCGCTATAAACCAGCCACGCGTAATCGGCAACGATATCGAGATTGCTCGGCGCGAGTTCGTAGGCCTTGGCATAGGCCGCGAGCGCGTCGTCGCGCCGATTCAATACGCCATACGAACGACCCAGCTGCGCCCAGCCCTGCGGATCGTTCGGTTGCTCCTTGAGGCGCTGCTCCAAGCGACCGACCATTTGCATCACCATGGGCGGCAAGCCGGCGCCGGCGGTCGATACACCGCCTTGGTAATCGGCGAAGGTTGCGATCGCGACGCGGTTTTGGATCCAGTACAAGCCGGCGGCGGCGAGCGGTAACGCCAGCACGACGACGCTCGTAATCGCCAGCGTTTGTTTGCGCAGTGGCGCCGCCAGGGCCGCTTCTTGCGCCGGCATTTGCTCCAAGGTTTTTAACACTTGTGCCAATTCATACTCCAGGCGCGTACGCTCGCTCGCGGCAACCGCACTATCCATAGTACCGGTGCCTTGGTCGGTCTCGAGTTCTTCTAGCTGACGCAATAAGCGATCGCGTAACACTTCTTGCTGCGCACGCAGCGCCGCGGTGCCGCGTGCGGTCCACAGCGGACGCAGTAACACGAATAAGGCGAACGCCGCGATCGCGGCGGCCAGCAGTGATAATCCAATCATGCGCTATCTCGCGCGCGGCGAACGCGCTCTTGATCTTCGGGGGATAAGGTCGCCGCCATCGGCGTCGGTTTCAATCGCTGGCGTTGGTAACGCCAAGCAAAGATGGCGATCACCAATAACAGCAACGGCGGAACAATCCACAGAATGGCGCCCAAGGGGTCGAACGGCGGTTTGAGCAAAACGTAGTCGCCGTAGCGATCGACGAAATACTGCATGATCTCTTGGCGCGATTTGCCGGCGCGCAATTGTTCGCGAATGATCTGGCGCATATCGCGCGCGAGGTCGGCGTTCGATTCCGCTACCGGTTGGTTTTGGCAGACGGTGCAGCGGAGATCCTTGGCGATCTCCAGCATTTGGCGCTCGAGCGGATCTTCCTGCACCGTCGCGGCGAGCAGCGGCGGCGCGAGCAGCGCCAAGCAAAGCAATAACCACCACCGCATTAGGATTTGCGCTCGTTGGCGGTCGCGAGATCCGCCGCTATTAGGGCGGCGTTGCGCGCGCGGCGCGCGCGCGTCAGGCCGTAGCTCAAATTAAATCCGAGGCCGAGCAACATTATGACGCCACCGGTCCAAATGAATTGCACCAGCGGATTGATATAGACCTGCACCGCCCAACGCTCACCCTGCTGTTCGCCGATCACGACATAAACATCGCGCAGCAAATTGGAGTCGAGACTCGCCTCGGTGGTCGGCGACTGCTGCACTGGGTAGCGCCGGCGTTCCGGCGTGATCACATGACCGTCGTTGAGCGAAGTCAGTTGGCCCTGCAGTGCGACGTAATTGTCGCGCTTAAAAGTGTGCGTGCCGTCGAAGCGCAGGCGTTCACTGCCGATTTGCATGACATCGCCCGGCGCCATCAATACGGTTTTTTCCAAGCGGAATAGGCCCGAACCGACCAGCCCAAGCGCAATGATCAAGACACCGAAGTGCACCAGCATGCCGCCGTAATGCCGCCGGTTACTGAGAATGGTATCGCGCAGCGCGGCGAAGCCGCTGACGCTGAATTGGCGGCGGCGCTGGGCAACGGCGCGATACAAATCGCCGACCAGCGTTGCGA
>CAZCAK010000130.1:0-5859 GCA_964496605.1 uncultured Acidiferrobacteraceae bacterium
CTCGAGACCATGTCGCGCCTGGTGGAAAAGAAACTGCTCGATTTCAATATCGAAGTGCAAGTCGTGGCTGTGCATCCGGGGCCGGTCATTACGCGTTTTGAAATCGATCCGGCGCCGGGCGTGAAGGCGAGCCAAATCACCAATCTCGCGAAGGATTTGGCGCGCGCCTTGTCAGTAATTAGCCTACGCGTGGTGGAAAATATTCCGGGCAAATCAGTGGTCGGTTTAGAAATCCCGAACGAAGATCGCGAGACCGTGCGGCTCGTGGAAGGCCTGTCTTCGCAAGCCTATGAAGATGTTACGTCGCCCTTGGCCTTGGCCTTGGGTAAAGATATCAGCGGACAACCGGTGATCGCGGATTTGGCCAAGATGCCGCATCTATTGATCGCCGGCACCACCGGTTCCGGTAAATCGGTGTGCATCAATGCGCTGATTTTGAGTTTGGTCTACAAGAGCACACCGGAGCAGGTGCGCTTGATTATGGTCGACCCCAAGATGTTAGAGCTTGCGGTTTACGACGGCATTCCGCATTTGCTAGCACCGGTCGTGACCGACATGAAGCAGGCGGCGAATGCGCTGCGCTGGTGTATTTTCGAAATGGATCGGCGCTATCGCTTAATGGCGGCGCTCGGTGTGCGCAATATTGCCGGTTACAACAAGAAGGTGAAAGACGCGCAGGCCGCGGGCCAACCGATTCTCGATCCCTTGGTGCATGCCGGCGCAGCGCCGGGCGCGGAGCCGCAACCACTGACGGCATTACCTTACGTCGTGATCCTCATCGACGAATTGGCCGATCTCATGATGGTGGTCGGCAAGAAAGTCGAGGAGCTGATCGCGCGTCTAGCGCAAAAGGCGCGTGCCGCCGGTCTGCATTTGATTCTCGCGACGCAGCGACCTTCGGTCGATGTGATCACCGGATTGATTAAGGCGAATATCCCGACACGGATAGCGTTCCAAGTCTCGGCGCGGGTCGACTCGCGTACCGTCTTAGATCAAATGGGCGCGGAGCAATTGCTGGGCCACGGCGATATGTTATATCTCAGTGCCGGCAGCGGCGTGCCAACCCGGGTGCACGGCGCCTTTGTCGCCGATCACGAAGTGCATAAAGTGGTTGGATTCCTGAAGCGGAACGGCGCGCCGGTATATAACGAGCAAATTCTTAATGGTGAAGTCGAGGGCGGCGAACGCGCCGCGGCGATTGGCTTAAGTGGCGACGACGAAGCGCGCGATGGTGAGGCCGATCCGCTATATGACGAGGCGTTGAAGATCGTAACCGAAAGTCGTCGCGCCTCAATCTCGGGTGTGCAGCGGCGATTGCGCATCGGTTACAACCGTGCCGCGCGTTTAATCGAAGAGATGGAGAAATCCGGCGTCGTCGGTCCGCTACAGTCGAACGGCAGTCGCGAGGTCTTGGCACCGCCGCCGCCCGCGGTCGAGTAGGGTAAGGCATGCGTAAATTGGTATTCGGATTAGCGTTACTGGCGTCATCGCACGTCTTTGCTGCCGATGAGCTCACGCGCTTTTTTCGCGTCAAGAATTACAGCGCGCATTTCGAGCAAGTAGTAGTCGATGTGAGTGGCAAAGAAACCCAGCGTTCGACCGGCGAATTATGGATTCAACGGCCGGATAAATTCCATTGGAATTACGCCGCACCTTACGAACAGCATATCGTCGGTGACGGTAAAAAGGTTTGGGTCTATGACGTCGGTCTCGAGCAGGTGACCGTGCGGCTCATGGCGCAGGCCTTGGGCGACACGCCCGCGGCCTTGCTGTCCGGCACCGGCGATCTTGCGGATACCTTTAATATAAAGGAATTGGCGCGCACCAATCCGGCGGGTATGGACTGGGTGCAATTGAAGCCGAAATCCAAAGACAGCGGCTTCGACGAGATTCGGCTGGGCTTTGGCGAGCGACATCTGGCGCGGGTCGAGCTCGTTGACGGTTTCGGCCAAACCACGCGGATTCGTCTCAGCGATTATCGCGAAGACATCAAGATCGAGCCGTCGCTGTTTCGGTTTACACCGCCCGCCGGTGTCGACGTCCTTGAGCAATAAGGCAAAGACGTACACCCAACCGCTGGCCGATCGTCTCCGGCCCAACACCCTCGCGGACTTCGTCGGACAGCAACACCTATTGGCGCCGGGTAAGCCTTTGCGGCGCGCCATTGAAGAAGACGCATTACACTCGATGATTTTTTGGGGCCCACCCGGCAGCGGTAAGACGACGCTGGCGCGCATTATCGCGGCGCATACCGGTGCACATTTCTTTGTCATTTCGGCGGTGTTCGCCGGCGTCAAAGAAATCCGCGCGGTGATGGACAATGCGCGGCAGCTGCGCGCCGAAGATCAACGCGCCAGTATTTTGTTCGTCGATGAAGTGCATCGCTTCAACAAGGCGCAACAAGACGCGTTCCTGCCGTTTGTGGAAGACGGCACCGTCGTGTTCATCGGCGCCACTACCGAGAATCCCAGTTTCGAATTGAACAAGGCCTTGTTGTCGCGCGCGCGTGTGTATGTGTTGCGCGCGCTGGCAGCGGAAGACATCCGTCGTGCCATCGATCGCGCCTTGAGCGTAGCGAACGGGCTTGCCGACGCGCATTTGGATATCGCACCGACGCTGCGCGATCGGTTGGCGCAGGCCGCCGACGGCGATGTGCGTCGCGCTTTAAATTTATTGGAGGCGGCGGCCGATCTTGCCCCGGAACAAAACGGCCGCCGCGTCGCCACCGAGGCGCTGATTGGCGAGCTCATCGCCGGCGGGACACGCCGCTTCGATAAAGGTGGTGAGGCGTTTTACGATCAAATCTCGGCGCTACATAAATCGGTGCGCGGCTCGGCGCCGGACGCGGCGCTGTATTGGCTGGCGCGTATGCTCGATGGCGGTTGCGAGCCGTTGTATATCGCGCGACGTATGGTGCGCATGGCGGCGGAAGACATCGGCAACGCCGATCCCCGCGCCTTATCGCTCGCGCTTGACGCCTGGGACACACAGGAGCGACTGGGCAGCCCCGAAGGTGAATTGGCGCTGGCGCAGGCGGTGCTTTATATGGCGTGTGCACCGAAGAGCAATGCAGTGTACACCGCGTTCGGCGCGGCGCGCGCCGATGTCGAACGTTACGGTTCGCTCGAGATTCCTTTGCATTTACGCAATGCGCCGACCGAACTCATGCGTGAGCTCGGTTATGGCAAGGCATATCAGTATCCGCACGACGCGCCGGATGCGTACATACCCGGTGTGCGCTATTTTCCCGAAGGTATGCCGGAACGGCGTTACTACGAACCAGTACCGCGCGGCCTGGAAGAGCGCATTCGCGAGCGCCTCGCCGCCTGGCGTGCGCGCGAACCAAAGTCCTAAATCAAGCATTCCGTTTTTTCTTGCCGCGACTGTCGCCATTCTATATCCGGCGAAGGTTCGACCTTTCTCCCATTGATTAGCGCGACGAAATATCGGTCAATAGCACTGCGACACGGGGATGTCGCTTTTCAGAAACAGTGAACAGGGAGCAGTAAAATGATTCGGATTTTTCGGCATTACTTGCCGAAGGCGTTATTGGTGTTAGGCATCGCTGAGGTCGTTATTCTCTTATTCGCGATGTACATCGGCGCCTCGGTGCGTTTCTTTCATTCTTCCATCGTCGAAGTTACCCGCAGCGAACCGGTGCTCTCCAATGCGATTATCTTCGCGGCAGTGATGGTGTTCGTAATGACGGCGTTCGGGCTCTATCAGCGTGACCTCAAAGAAGGCGAGTGGGGGTACTTCCCGCGCCTCGGCGTGAGCTTCGTCGTCGGCCTGGCGCTCATGAGCTTATTATTTTATCTCATGCCGTCGCTATCGCTTAGCCGCGGCGTCACTGGCTTTACGTTCGTGTTTGCGCTCATCGGCCTGACTGCGGCACGCTACTTCTATTTAAAGCTTACCGATCATGAGGCGATCAAGCGCCGCGTATTGGTGATCGGCACCGGCAGCCGCGCGTTACGTATCGGTGAATTGGAGCGCGCCAAGGAGCATAGCGACTTTCATGTCGTGGGATATTTACCGATTAACGAACGCGCGACCGACCACGCGAAGGTGCTGCCCAATATCGGATCGCTGCGACAAATCGTCGATAAATATCGCGTCGAGGAAATCGTCGTCGGTTTACGCGATCGCCGCGGCTTTTTGCCGATTCAAGAAATCTTGCAATGCAAACTTGAAGGCGTGGACGTGGTCGATCTCCCGACGTTCTTTGAACGCGAGACCGGTCGCATACATCTCGAGACACTCAATCCCAGCTGGCTGATATTCGCTGACGGCTTTCAGCAGGGGAGTTTCAAAGCGGTGGTGAAGCGCACGTTCGATATTATCGCGAGCAGCGCATTGTTATTACTCGCAACGCCAATCATGTTATTGACCGCGTTTGCGATCTATCTAGAAGACCGCGGCCCCGTGCTTTATCGCCAGGAGCGAGTCGGCCAGGGTGGTATTCCGTTTAAATTGCTCAAATTCCGCAGTATGCGCGTCGATGCCGAGCGCGACGGGACGCCGCAGTGGGCGCGCAAGAATGACGATCGCACCACGCACGTTGGGCGCTTTATTCGCAAGGTGCGTATCGACGAGCTGCCGCAGGCGCTGAACGTTTTGCTCGGTGAGATGAGCTTCGTCGGGCCACGCCCGGAGCGGCCGTTCTTCGTCGAGCAATTGAAGCAGCAGATTCCGTACTACAGTTGCCGCCATACGGTAAAACCGGGTATTACCGGCTGGGCGCAGATCCTGTATCCCTACGGCGCGTCGGTCGAAGATGCGAAACAAAAGCTGCAATATGACCTGTATTACGTGAAAAATAATTCGCTGTTTTTGGATTTAATCGTGTTATTTCAAACCGCGCGCGTGCTGTTATGGAACGACGGTGCCCGCTGAGCCCGCAAGCTTAAGACATTGGTCGGATATCACCGATGAGCCCGTGCCGGTATTTTCCTGACAGTTCAAACCGCTTCACTTTCTTTGTTAGGGATAACGCTATGTTGAAGAATTCCGCCGTTGCATTAATTGCCGTGTCGTTATTGTCTGCTTGCGCCGGCATTGGCGGTGAAAGTAAAACCAAGGCTGAAGCCGCGCCGGTAAAACCGGCAGCTTACAAGATCGGGGTCGAAGACCGTGTGCAGGTGTCGGTATGGCGCAACCCCGATCTATCGGTCACGGTGCCGGTACGGCCGGATGGAAAAATCTCCGTCCCGCTGATCGGTGATGTTCAGGCCGCCGGACTAACCCCGTCCGAAGTGTCGGAGAACGTCAAGAATAAACTCGCGTACTATATTCGCGACCCGAATGTTTCGATCATCATCACCGATCTGCAGAGCCACGAATTTCAGAATCGCGTGCGCGTAACCGGCGCGGTGCGGCAACCGCAATCGATTCCGTTTCGCCCCGGCATGACGGTATTGGATGCAGTATTACAAGCCGGCGGCGTGAACGACTTCGCCGCGCCGAACCGCACCAAGATTCACCGCAAGACTGCGAACAAGACCGAGGTGATCTCGATTCAGCTCGGCAGCATCTTGAGCAAGGGTGGACTCGATTCCAACATCGACGTGAAACCGGGTGATGTCATCTCGGTACCCGAGCGCCTCTTCTAAGCCGGGCCTCGGCCGCGTCATACCATATATATAAGTATTGATATTCCGGCATTGGCGTAGTAAGCAACGAGCAAGGATTACCATGAAGCTTTCTTTAGATAAAACATTTCGCATCTTAGTTATCGAGTCGTTTTTGCATCGACGCTTCGTCATTATCACCTTCTTTATTATTCTGGCCGCGGCGCTGGCGCTGGGTATGCGCTGGCCGAAGTCCTATATCGCCTCGGCCACGATCATCGTCGACGAG
>CAZCAK010000131.1:0-5769 GCA_964496605.1 uncultured Acidiferrobacteraceae bacterium
CGCGGCGCCATCAAGACCGCGACTACCGCTACAGCGGCGGCGCGGGCACGGTCTGCACCCAGGTGTCAAAGGCAGCGCGGCGCCATCAAGACCGCGACAACGCCAGCGCCGCGAACGGCTCGCTGTCGTCCGCCGTGTCAAAGGCAGCGCGGCGCCATCAAGACCGCGACGACGAAGGTGCTGGCGATGAAGAACGGAGTCGCCGAGGTGTGTGTCAAAGGCAGCGCGGCGCCATCAAGACCGCGACCCGGTCACGTCCCGCGCCTTGAACGCGGATTGCGTGCCCCGTTCCTCCGAGGACGCGGTCCTGTAGTACCCGTTGTCGTACGCGAGCCAGATGATCGGGCACTTCGCCGCGACGTCCGCCGGCACGTGGTTCCCCGGGATCAGGCGGATGAACCTGCCGCCGTTCCGGATCACCTGATCCAGCTTCGCGTCCGAGTACCAGCAACCCGGATCGGAATCGTCGCACGCCTGACGTCCCTGTCCGAAACAATAGCCGCAACACCGAGGCGAATAGCGCGTGCTCACAGGAACCTCATCCCTTGATCTGGGCTCGTTGGATCGTGATCTTCCCGCGCCCGGAGTCAATCTTCGCCTCTTGCTCGAGGGTGGGAGTGAACCCGAACAGCGTCCTCGTCGAGTCGCCGTGCGTGCGCCGCACCTCGGCGTGGTGCGGGTTCAGGAGCCAGACATGCTCGCGCGGGGAGTTGACCGAGGCGGTGAACGAGCCCTTGTCGGCGAAGTCGAAGCCGTAGAGCCAGGCGTCCCGCTTGGAATCCTCCGAGAACCTGCGCGTGCTCATTTCCAGAACCCGCGCCGATCCTCGATCAGCTCCACGCCACGGCCTGTGATCGGATGCTGGTACGCGGCGCACCGCGCCTTCAGCTCGTCGAACTCGTCCCGGGACAGGACCGTGCCCCTGCCCGGGAGCAGCGTGTAGCCTGGGCCGTGCCTCCGATACGTGATGCTCTTGTGCCCCGCGTCCAACGGGTCGAACGCGAGCACGCGCTTGAAATAGCCCTCCAGGAACTCCTGCCGGCCCGGCGAGGTCGCCACCCACGCGTCCTTCTTCTCGACGTAGCGCATGGTCATGACTTGGCCTTGTTGTCCAGGATACCGAACCTGCTCCGAACGCGGTCCTCGTCGAAGCGCTTGCTCATGGATCGTTCCGGGACGTCAACGTGCCGACGCGGTAGAGGTTCGCGGAGTTGATCCGCCGCCACTTCAGAGACGGATCCGCCGCCAGCTCCGCAGCCGTGTACCAAGCAGTGTCCGCGGGCTCGTTGACGATCACGAAGTCGCCGCTTGTTCCGACCACCTTCCACTGCTTTCGACCCTCACCACCAACCTGCTGCCCGGTGCTCTTCAGGAACTTGCCGGTGAGAGCGACCACGTCGCCTTCCTGGAAGTCGTGGACGGACTCGGAGAACCTGCGCGTGCCCATGTCCTACGACCGCCACAAACGTGCAATCTCGATCACGTAGTCGTTGAAGCGCGAATCGAAAGCAAGCACGCGATGAACAAAGGCGCGCAAGGACTCGTCCGGTGCACGCCCTTGTCTCCAGAGTTTCTTCATCTCGGTCCCAACGCCGAACCATTCAGTACCATCTACATCTCTGAATCTGGTTCCGTCTTCCGACGGGACGATCAATTTATATTCTGAGAAGCGTTTCATGGCGCGCTCCGACTCAAAACTTGATGTACACGAGGGTTTTTCCCGGGTGTAGCTTCTGGACATCTTTCACCGCGTCCGGGTGCGGGGCCGACGTCCAATCGTAACCCGGCACGTCGTACTCCGCAATCAACGTGTCGTGCTGGTTCACGCACTTCCACCACGGCTGCTTGCAGTCGCACGGCTCGAGGACGCGGACCGTCGCCTTCTGCGCGGAGTAGCCGTCGTCGTCCTCGAAGCGCTTGCCCATCAGCTCTCGTAGGTCATGGTTTGATTCCTTGATTCGTCACGTCAGATTCGACTCGGATGCTTCCAGACGCGAACGGGAAAAGTCCTTTTGGCCCATGATACGTCTTGAGGTAGGACTTCGCCGACTCCCTGTTGCTGAAGAGGACACGATGACCGGGAATCGTCGTCCACCGACCATCCCCCGCCGCATAGGCCGTCTGCGTTCGACCTCCAAGCATCTCGGACGAGAGAAACCACCAGGAACGCGGACGATCTGCGTAGCCGGATCCGAAGCGCTTCCCCATCACTCGCACCAGATCGAAACGCTATGGCCAAGACCCAAGCTTTTCGCCGACGCGAATATCCCGTGCACGACGGCAGCCACACCACTCTTGTTCGTGGGCGCGACAAGGCTCACAGTCGTGTCCTTGCTCCAATTTAGAGGCGTCTCAAATACGACGCAGAACCTTTTGATCGTCTCCTTGTCGCGCGCCGCCGTGTCGAAGTGCTTCTCGAAACGCTTTATGAGGCGTTTCACCTGATCTTCAGAATCACCTCGATCCGTGTCGAAGCGCTTGCTCACGTCGCCCTCGGGCCACGATATAGGTCAATGCGGACAACCCGTCGACCGTCCTCTTCTCGAAACTGGCTGTAGTTGAAGATGTCGTCGTCGTCGAACACGACCGTCTTTCCGACGCCGGCAATCTTCTTGATCTCGTCGCTCTTGTTCTCGTAGCCCGGAGGACAATGTACGACGCGGTACTTCCCCCCTACGATCTCCACCTTGCCGTTGATTCCGCAGCTATTTCGATGATCCTGCGTGGCAACGCGCACGTACTGCCCGATGAGATTTCCCGGGCTCATCTTGCCGGTCTCCTCGGGCGGAGCACCTGCGAGAACTCGGACGCGGGATCCCACGTCCTCGTGAAAACGTTTCATGCTCATCCCGCCCTCCTCGCGATCCGCTTCGCCGTCAGCGCCAGCCGCACCTCGCGCAGCCTGGACAGGAGCTTCCTCCGCGCCGCGCCCGTGGCCGCGGCGTGCTTGCGGGCGAGGCTCCGCTCGGCGGCGCGGAGGCGGGCGACTGGGATCCTCCGCTTGAGCGGGACGCGGAGGAACCTGTGCAGGCTGCCGCGCTTGTGCGTGGCGAAGGCGCGCTGCATCCAATGACCAACACGACCACGACGATATGGGCGACGATCGCCCTTCTTGGCCGTGTAGCGATGCATCTTCCCGTCGGAACCAAGCGCGCGGTACTGTTCGCCGCCCTTGAACCTGTTCGCCGGGTGATCCTTGCGTCTCGTCTTCGCCCACTTCGGCTTCCACTGCCGCTTGGACGACCCGGGAATCAGATCGGGACGGAAGCGCGTCTTATGACCGTCCGCGAGCACTTCATGGACACCCCCGCCGAAGTAGACGAGCGTGCCGGGCTTTCTGGCCTTCACGCTCTTGGCCGAATAGCGCGCGCTCATGCCCGCCCCACAGCGCAATAGCAATGAGGAAGACCGCATGAAATGCGACGAAGTCGAACCTTCTTTCCAGTCAGAAGATCCGTCACCGTCACCACGGAGCTTGACCGAGTTCCTCGCGGCGGAATGCGCGCGTTGTCGCTGCGGCTGATCACGATCTGCTCGCGGTCGGCAGGCTTGGGTTCATTGCCGATCCAGAGCCGCACGCCGTCGGCCTTCGAAGCGGGTTCTCTTTGAAGCGCTTCATCGCGTCCTCGGCCTCGCCTTGTCGATCCGCGCCTTGATCACGTCGACGAACGCCCCGCTCACGCCGGAAGCATGCTCCAAGGCTTCATGCCTCCAGACCTCGGCCTCCAGCAAGAACTTGCGCCCGCCTCCGGCCGCGTGCTTCCGATAGGCCGCGACCGCGAGCAGCGCCCACTTCTCGGCGCTTTCCCGGTCAAGCTGCGCGGCCGACTTCCTGCCGATGTCCCGGCGAGCGTCGGCCGCGCTGTAGCGCTTGGGCACGGACCTACCCCGGGAGCGGCAGCCGCTCCCCGTGGCGCTGGGCGGCCTCGCGCTCCGCCTTCATCCGGAGGAGGCGGGCGCGCAGCTCCGGATTGAACCCGGACGGCTGCGGCTGGTGGCCCTTCATCCCGGCGTTGATCGACCGGGCGCGGTTCTTCTTGGCGAGCTTGCGCGACCGGCGAGCCTGGATCTTCTCCAGCCACGACATGCCAGCGAAGCGATGCTTCTCCGCCTGGCCCTGGTGGACCCGGCCATGGTGCTTGCGGAAATGCGTGTCCATGCCCTTGTGCCCGCCGAAGATCGTCCTCCGGCAGACCGTGCAGCGAGACACGGCCCCACCGCCATGGTGACGACGGCCGCCGGCGCGCGCCTTCTTGCCCGCCTTGCGGCCGGTCCCGTGCCTCTTGCCCTTGCCGTAGACCTCCGCGTGCGCCGCGCGCTTGCCGATCTTCTTGGCGAGCCGGTTGTAGCGCACCAAGCGATGGCCGCGCGCCTTGGCCCGCGACTTCTTGGTGCTCTTCTTCGCGGTCTTCTTGCCCCTCTTCTTGCCGCCCTTGTTCGGGTAACGCTTCGACATGACGTTTCTCCTCGATCTTGGATCCTACAACAACTTCGTCACGCCGCCGACTACCCGCGGTGGTGCTTGCGCTTGTGCGTCGCCATGCCCTTGGCCCCGCCGAGGATCGGGCGGCGCGCGCACTTGCCGATCGAGCAGTAGCCGACCTTGCGGCCGTGCTTGCCCTTGCGGCCCTTCGCAGCCTTGCGGCCCTTCTTCTTGCCCTTCTTGCTGTGCTTGCCCTTGCCGTAGACCTCCGCGTGCGCCGCGCGCTTGCCGATCTTCTTGGCGAGCCGGTTGTAGCGCACCAAGCGATGGCCGCGCGCCTTGGCCCGCGACTTCTTGGTCTTCTTGCCACCCTTCTTCTTGCCGCCCTTCTTGTTGTACCGCTTTGCCATGTTCCGTTTCTCCCTTGTTGTCCTACTTGTCCTTGTACCGCGGGCTCCGCCCGCGCTTCGACTTCACCCTGCTTCGTGCCCGCTTGGGCCTTTTGATCCGGCCCCCGCCGAAGAACCGCACGAGCGCCTTGCGGATGACGCCGGACTCGCCCTCGGGCTGCTCCAGGATCTTCCGCTTCATCGACGGCGTGACGAGGCCCGTGACCCGCTCGGTGAGCGCCTCCGTCCCCAAGAGGGGGCGGCCGGGGCTTCGACCTGTACGGAAACGGGGCACGATCCGGAGCGTAAACGTTGGACCGGATATATTCAAGATAAATCGACGTGGATGGACATTCCCGTCGGAGAATCGCTACGGCATCCCCTGCGCGGCCCGAAGCGTGTAGTAGGTGATCGCGCCGTTCACGACCAGCCCCGAGATCATCCCGAGGATCGTCCCCGAGATCGTGAGCGCGCGTTTCTCCCCGGGCGTGATCCCGTTTTTCGCCTCGACCGCCGCGATCGCGTCCTGCCCGCACTTCGCGCACGAAGCCGCGGCGAGAGCCGCAGCTTGGGTCAGATCGACGACTTGAACCGGCACCGAAACCGGAGCTGCGGGAGCGGGCACATCGACGGACTGGACGATCTGCACAGGGACCGGATCCGGCCGGAGCGCGCCGTTGATCCCGAGAGTCTGCGCCGAGGCAGCCGACGTGAACAGCGCGATCAGGATCGCCAGGTGCCACGCCTTCCACGCCTCGCGGAACGCGAGGACGAAGAGGACGATCCCGATCGCGGCGAGGATCGCGATCCCCGAATCATTGGCCATGAACGCCAGGATGCGCGCGATCATGGCTGGACCTTCTTGTCGGCTTCGGCCTGCGCCTCCGCGCTCTTCACCAAGGACAGCGGCATGTCGGCGGTCCCGGGCCACTTCAGGACCAGCCCTTCCACGCCGTG
>CAZCAK010000132.1:0-5711 GCA_964496605.1 uncultured Acidiferrobacteraceae bacterium
GACTTCTTGGAAGTAGGTGAACTGCGTGACCTCCATGCCGTCGAGCCATACCTCCCAGCCCAAGCCCCAGGCGCCCAGCGTCGGCGATTCCCAATCGTCTTCGACGAAGCGGATATCGTGTTTACGTGTATCGATGCCGATGGTGCGCAGCGAATCGATATAAAGTTCCTGGATGTCGAGCGGGGAAGGTTTTAAGGCAACTTGGAACTGATAGTAATGCTGCAAGCGGTTGGGATTTTCCCCGTAGCGACCGTCTTTCGGGCGGCGCGAGGGTTGTACGTAAGCCGCGCGCCACGGTTCCGGGCCGAGCGCGCGCAAGAACGTTGCGGTATGGAAGGTGCCAGCACCCATTTCCATATCGTAAGGTTGTAATAGTACGCAACCGCGCTGCGCCCAGTATTGCTGCAGCGCCAATATCAGCTCTTGGAACGTCAAATGATGGAGGTACCGATTGGAATGCGGCGATTATAACGCATTCAGGCGCGCATGCTCAGCCGGCGCAACAAAGGCGCCTTGGTCCTGTGCCGGTAGCGCCAGACCCGGCGAGCCGAACTCGCGGCCCAACCAGGCAAGGATTTTTTTGCTGCGGCGCTCGAACGCCTTGGTGCGGGTCGCGGGATTATTGTGTGTCGGACCGGGCAGAGTCGCGGCCAATTCCGCTGCTTGATAAACATTCAATTCCGAGGCCGGAATCCCCCAATACGTTTGCGCCGCGGCCTCGACGCCGTATATGCCGCGACCGAATTCGGCAATATTGAGATACAACTCCAATATGCGTTGCTTGCTTAAGTGATGCTCCAGCCCTAGCGTCAGCAGGGCTTCGTGCCATTTGCGCCAGGGTGTGCGCTCGCCGGTGAGAAATAGATTTTTCGCGGTTTGTTGCGAAATCGTGCTACCGCCGACCGCAAGGCGGCCTTCGGCGAGATTATGGTCCCAGGCCTCGCGAATGGCTGCGAGGTCGAAGCCGCTATGGGTATAGAACCGCGCATCTTCCGCGATGATCACGGCGCGCGTGACGTGGCGCGGGATTTTGCTGAACGCAACCGGTTGCCAGCGTGCCGGTGGCCAGACCTTTTCTTTGCGTTCGATGTCGTATTGCGTAATAAAGCTGGAACGAGGCACAGCCCCCTTCTGGAGGCGATCCCAGTTGGGCCATAGGGTAGCGACATAGATGAGGTCGGCGATTAATACGAGTAAAACGATACGAAATACCCACCGCAGCCGACGACGAAACGCCTTCATACCACCTCGAATTGTAATGCGGAATACAAGCCGGCGCCGTGCAGGTAAACTAGCGCGCGGGAAACCGTTTTAAAGCTCACCCCGCTATTATAGTCGTCATTCTGGCGACGCGCGGAAGTCTATGTCGCTAAGTCTTGGTAGATAAACGCATGCAGTGTGCCGCTCCTCGCCGCAAGGCGGTGGTTTTACTCTCCGGTGGTTTGGACTCCTTGCTGGCCGCGCGCCTGATGTTGGAGCAGGGTATTCACGTCGAAGGACTCAACTTCTATACGGGCTTTTGCGTCGAGGGTCACACGCACGCGATTCGTGCCGATAAGCGCCAGCGACCCCGGCGCAACAACGCGCTCTGGGCCGCGGAGCAGCTTGGCATCAAGCTGCACATTATCGACGTGATTGAGGAGTACAAGGATGTCGTGATCAACCCTAAGTATGGCTACGGCGCCAATCTCAATCCCTGTTTGGATTGTAAGGGTTTTATGGTCGGTAAGGCGCGCACCTGGATGGAGCAGGCCGGTTTCGATTTTATCGTGACCGGTGAAGTGATCGGACAGCGGCCGAAGTCTCAACGCCGCGATACCTTCCCGATCGTGGCGCGGGATTCGGGTGCGTTCGATCGCTTATTACGGCCGCTGAGTGCGGGTCTCTTGCCGCCGACCTTGCCCGAACGAGAAGGCTGGGTCGATCGCAGCCGCTTATTGCGCCTAAATGGGCGCAATCGCAAACCGCAAATCGCGCTCGCGGCGCAGTTTGGGTTTACCGATTATGCACAACCCGCCGGCGGTTGTTGTTTTTTAACTGACGTTAATTACAGCCGGCGACTCAATGATTTGTGGACCACGCGCGGCGAAAAGCGCTACGAACTCGACGATATCATGCTATTGAAGATCGGGCGTCATCTGCGTCCGCGGGCGCACTTCAAGCTGATTGTCGGTCGCGAAGAGGGTGAGAATCGATTTTTATCGGGTTACCGCCGCCGCTTTACTTCACTCGCGGCGACCACGATCGATGGCCCGCTCGTTTTGGTCGATGGCGAATTGAATACCGACGATATTGAATTGGCCGCACGCATCACCGCGCGTTTCGGTCAAGGGCGCGAGCATGCGCAAGTCGATATTGAAGTTACCTCGCCCGCAGGCGCGGTGCATCATTTCGCGGTTAAGCCGCTTGCTGCCGAGGAAGTGTTGCCCGAGTGGTATCTGTGAAACACGAGCTCGATGCGCGTTATCTGCTGTGCCCCATGCCGGTGATCAAAACGCAAGAACGCGTTGGGCAATTGGCCGTGGGTGACGAGCTCACCATCCATTGCACCGATCCCGGTGCGCAATACGATATTCCTGCATGGTGCAAAATTCACGGGCACGAAATGATCGAGATCATCGATTTGGGGGAAGAATTACTATTTCGCATGCGCGTGGGCGGCGCCTGAATCCGCACTGTATCAGTGCGCTAATTTAGAGGTCTGCCTGTATTTGGTGCGTATACGCGGGTTTGAACTCAATAACATATTGTTTTTGCACCATTTCGGTTCTGGCACCAAATGTGCAAAAATGCGCCCTCATCCAGACTAATTCTTTTTCCGCTGCTTACCGCAGTTTTAGTTAACGACAATTCCTGTTGGAGGACTCTTAATGGCTGGTGGTGCCGACGTATTAAAAATGATGAAAGAAAAGGAAGTGAAGTTTGTCGACTTCCGATTCACGGATACGAAAGGTAAGGAGCAACACGTTTCAGTTCCCGCGAGTACCATCGACGCCAGCTTGTTTGAAGAAGGCAAAATGTTCGATGGCTCCTCCATTTCCGGTTGGAAGCATATTAATGAGTCGGACATGATCCTCATGCCGGACGCATCCACTGCCGTGATGGATCCGTTCATGGAAGAGGCGACGTTATTACTGCGCTGCGACATTATCGAACCCGCGACCATGCAGGGCTACGAACGCGATCCGCGTTCGATCGCAAAACGCGCCGAGGCGTATTTGAATAGCACCGGCATCGCCGACACCGCCTTGTTCGGTCCCGAGCCCGAGTTCTTCATTTTCGACGACGTGCGTTGGGGCGCGGACATGAGCGGGTCGTTCTGCAAGATCGACTCCGAGGAAGCTGGTTGGAACTCTGAAAAGGTTTATGAGGGCGGTAACTTAGGGCACCGTCCCGGCGTTAAGGGTGGCTACTTCCCGGTGCCGCCGGTCGATTCGTCGCAAGATATCCGTTCCGCCATGTGTCTCGCCATGACCGAGATGGGTCTTATTGTCGAGGCGCATCACCATGAGGTGGCCACGGCGAACCAAAATGAAATCGCCACCAAGTTCAACACGCTAGTTAAGAAGGCAGACGAGCTACAAATCTTGAAGTATTGCGTACACAACGTCGCGCATGCGTACGGTAAAACGGCGACCTTTATGCCGAAGCCGCTCGTAGGTGACAACGGTTCCGGTATGCACGTGCACCAGTCCCTATCCAAGGGTGGTAAGAATTTGTTCACCGGCAATATGTACGGCGGTTTGTCGGAACTGGCGCTGTACTACATCGGCGGCATTATCAAGCACGCGCGTGCCTTAAACGCGATCACCAACTCGCTTACCAATAGCTATAAGCGCTTGGTGCCTGGTTTCGAGGCGCCGGTGATGTTGGCGTATTCCGCGCGTAATCGTTCGGCATCGATTCGTATTCCGTATGTGTCGAATCCGAAGGCGCGTCGTATTGAGGTGCGCTTTCCGGATCCGGGTAGCAATCCGTATCTCGCCTTCGCGGCCATGATGATGGCCGGTCTCGATGGTATTCAAAAGAAGATTCACCCGGGCGAGGCGATGGATAAGGATCTGTACGATCTGCCGGCGGAAGAGTCGAAGAAGATTCCGACCGTATGTCATTCGCTCGACATGGCGCTAGATTATCTCGATAAGGATCGCGAGTTCCTCAAGGCCGGCGGTGTGTTCACCGACGACGTGATCGACGCCTACATCGGACTCAAGATGCAAGATGTCACGCGCCTGCGCATGACAACGCATCCGGTCGAGTTCGACATGTACTACAGCGTTTAAGGGTTGACGCTGTGCATTACCGGAAACGCCCCCGCCCTTGGGGGCGTTTCTGTTTGCGCCGCCGATCGTCGCCATGAATGAAAGCCATACACGCGTTTGGGAAAACCTTAACACCGCGGTGTTGTTATTTGACGAAGAGTTGCGCCTGGTTGCGATTAATCCCGCGGGCGAGACCTTATTCGAGATCAGCGCGAAACAAATCGTCGGCCAACCGCTGTTACGTTTTTTGCCGCACGGCCGCCCTTTGGTTAAGTCCCTACGCAAGACGCTCGCCAGCGGCCACCCGTTCACTGAGCGCGCCCTACCGTTGCATTTGGGGCTGCGCGATATGAGCGTCGATTGTACTGCTACCGTCATCACAACGAGCGGCCGGCGCGAATTGTTGATCGAACTCAATCAAGTCGATCGCCTGATGCGACTGGCGCGCGAGGATAATGTCCTCGACCGCTATGCAGCGAATCGCGCCGTCATTCGCGGCCTGGCACATGAAATCAAAAATCCCCTTGGAGGTTTGCGCGGCGCGGCGCAATTACTGGAGAGGGAGCTTAGCGATAAGGGCCTTAAGGACTACACGCGTGTGATTATTCATGAAGCCGACCGCTTGCGGAATTTAGTCGATCGTTTGATCGGGCCAAATCGGCCGTTGTCTACTGCCCCGACCAATATTCATCAAGTATTCGAGCGCGTACGTAGTTTGATTTTGGCGGAAATCCCCGCCGGTATTCGCATCGAGCGCGATTACGATCCGAGCTTGCCGGAGTTCATTGGCGATAGCGAGCAACTGATTCAAGCGGTGCTGAACATCGTGCGCAACGCGGCACAAGCGATGAATCAGAGTGGAACGCTAATTCTACGCTCTCGCATCGAGCGTCAGTTCACCATCGGCCCGCGACGTTATCGCTTGGTGATGCGGGCCGAAGTCGAAGATAACGGACCCGGCATCCCGCCGGAATTGATGGAACGCATTTTCTATCCGATGGTGACCGGTCGCGCAGACGGCACCGGACTCGGTTTATCGATTGCGCAAGCCATCATCACCCAACATAACGGATTGATCGAGTGCCGCAGTCGACCGCAACAAACCGTATTTACGATTTATTTACCTTTGGAGTAAGGGGCCATGGCTAAACTGGATACCGTCTGGATCATCGATGACGACGCCTCGCTGCGCTGGGTATTAGAAAAGGCGTTTCAACAAGCCGGTCTCAATGTACGCGCCTTCGATAACGCGGGTGATATCGCCGATCTATTGGTGCGGACGCAGCCAGACGTGATTATCACTGATATCCGCATGCCCGGTACCGACGGACTCGAGTTGCTCAAAACATTGCAGCAAATGGCACCGGAAATTCCGGTAATCATCATCACCGCGCACACCGATCTCGACAGCGCGATCGCGTCGTATCGCGGCGGCGCTTTTGAATATCT
>CAZCAK010000133.1:0-5707 GCA_964496605.1 uncultured Acidiferrobacteraceae bacterium
GGTACGCGGTGGGCTTGCGTATGCAGTGATTTTTGTCGGCGCCTTACTTGCGGCAACGACCGGCGTGGTTGCGGCGTCGGTGATTGCGATGGGTTTGATTTCGTTACCGGTAATGTTGCGCTACGGTTACGACCGCAAGCTTGCCGCCGGCGTCATCGCCGCTTCCGGAACCCTGGCACAAATCATTCCACCCAGCTTGGTCTTGATTGTCCTAGCCGATCAGATGGGCGTATCGGTCGGTGATATGTATCGCGGCGCCTTATTACCCGGTTTGATCTTGGCCGGATTGTATGTCGTGTACGTCTTGGCGGTGACGCTAGTCAAACCGGCAGCGGCGCCGGCCCTGCCGCTTTCTGCGCGCCCCTTACGCGGCGCGGCGTTAGCGCGGCGGGTATTGAGCTCGATGTTGCCGCCGCTGATTCTCATTTTTCTCGTCTTAGGCACGATCTTCATGGGGATTGCGACGCCCACTGAGGGCGGCGCGCTGGGTGCGGCCGGCGCCTTAATATTGGCCGCAATGCATCGGCGCCTGGATCGCCCAATGCTGCGGCAGGCGATGGAGGCGACCATGAAACTGACCAGTTTTGTGGTCTTCATCCTCATCGGCTCCACGGTTTTTAGCTTGGTATTTCGTGGCGTCAACGGCGATTTATGGGTCGAGCATCTCCTGACGCAGCTACCAGGCGGGGCAGTTGGGTTCCTTATTGTGGTCAATATTCTGATCTTTGCCCTGGCGTTCTTTTTAGACTTCTTCGAGATTGCCTTTATTTTGGTACCGTTATTAGCGCCGGTCGCGACCAAGCTCGGTATCGATCTCATCTGGTTTGGGGTGCTGCTAGGCGTCAATATGCAAACGTCGTTTATGCACCCCCCGTTTGGTTTTGCCCTATTTTACTTAAGGAGTGTGGCGCCGAAGGAAGTCCGCACTAGCGAAATCTACTGGGGCGCGGTGCCATTTGTGCTGATTCAAATCCTGATGATCGCACTGGTATTGGGATTCCCCGGGATGGTTCGTAATCCGGAGGTCACCGACCAGTCGGTGCCGGTTCATATTGAACTCCCCAGCGAGCCCGGCGCGGGCTCCTAAATCTCCAAAGTTCGGACTACGGGGCAGCGGTTGACCTTCCTTTATATTGAGTCTAAGCCGAGCCAGCTATAGCTTTGGAACACAACTTGCACAGTTTTAGGCCAAGGGTTTACCTGGCTCAGGACCGCGCATGTTTGCTCGCCACACCAAGTACGTTATTGCCGCTGGCTTTTTGCTGGTGCTCGCCCTCATGGCCGGGTTGGTAACTTTCGGTATATCGCGTATGGACCGTATCAGCTCGCAGCTGGGCGATATCGTCAACGAACACAACGCCAAATCCGACCTCGCCGCTAAAATGCGCAACGCCGCCCGCGAGCGCATCCTTCTGCTCAACGTGATGACCATCACCGACGACGCATTCGAGCGCGAAGAATTATTTCAGCGCTTCAATGACCAAGCGACCAAGTTCGCAGTCGCACGCATGGAGATGATGCAAAAAAATCTTACCGCAAAGGAGCGCGCGATCCTCGATCGTCAGGGCACGCAGACGCGGTACTCCACCGGTATTCAAAACGATGTCATGGATCTCTTGTCCGCGGACCGCCTAATCGAAGCGCGTCAAGCGTTGGTGCTTAGCGCGATTCCGGCGCAGTCGGCGGTATTGACCGCGTTCGATGACTTCATTGCCTTGGAAAAAGATGCCATTGCCAATGCCTCCGCCGAGGCGTTCGCGTCTTATAAACAGGCCTACACGTTATTGTGGACGCTGGGCGTGATCACGTTTGCGCTCGGCGTCGGTATCACTGTCGTCGTCATTCGCGTCGTCACCAATACCGAGGACCTATTGCACGATGAAAAGGAATTGGCGCAAGTGACGCTGTATTCGATCGACGATGCGGTGATCCGCGTCGACAAGCATGGGTGCGTCGATTCGCTTAATCGTGTCGCAGAACACCTCACTGGTTGGAGTACCGTTGAGGCGCGCGGTCGCACCCTCGATGAAATCTTCGTGGTCGAGGCGGGATCGACTGAGGCCGTCAGCAACGGTAGCGCACATCATCCGCCGTCGGTGAAGGCCACATTGGTTTGCCGCGATGGGCAAAAGCTGTGGATTGAACGTTCGATCACGCCGATCCACGATCGCAATGGCGAAATCGTACACAGCGTCGTCACCTTCCGCGACATTACCGCTGCGCGCGCCATGGCGCAGGAACTGAGCTGGCAGGCGAGTCACGATCCGCTGACCAATCTGTTCAATCGTCGCGAATTCGAGCGTCGTCTGAATCGTCTGGCGCAAGGCACCGTGCCGGGGCGCGAAGGCGCCTTGCTCTATATCGACCTGGATCAATTTAAACTCATCAACGACACCTGCGGCCACATTGCTGGCGACGAGGTGTTGCGTCAATTAGGACCCTTGCTCGCGAGTCAGTTACGCCAAGACGATTTACTGGCACGCCTCGGCGGCGATGAATTCGGCATTGTCTTGGAACAGTGCTCTTTGGATAACGCGCAGAACGTGGCCAATACCTTGCTCGGCGCCATCGCAGGATTTCGCTTTGTCTGGGGCGATCGCTTCTTCGACATCAGCGCGAGTATCGGTGTGGTGGCGATCGACGCGAATCAGCAATTCACCGATCTACTACGCGCCGCCGACACCGCGTGTTATGCCGCCAAAGACGGTGGCCGCAATCGTGTGCATATCTATCGGCCGAATGATCAGGAGCTCATGCGCCGTCAGGGCGAAATGCAGTGGGTCGCGCGCATCAAGACCGCGTTGGATGAGAACCGCTTCGTGTTGCGGTTCCAGCGCATCGCCGCGCTGGACGGCACGACGCAGAACGAGCGCTGCGAAGTCTTCGTCAGCATGATCGACGAGGGCGGCGAATTGGTGCCGCCGATGGCGTTTATTCCGGCGGCGGAGCGTTACGGTCTCATGCCGGCGCTGGATCGCTGGGTGGTGCGTACCGTTTTCGCGGCGCAGGCCAAGACCTGGCGTGAGCTGTACAAGAAAGACGCGCCAAAAGATTTTTGCTGCGCGATCAATCTTTCGGCGACCAGTATTAACGATCCGAACTTTGCGAAATTTTTACGCGAGCAAATCGCGGTGCATCGCATACCGCCGGCGGCCCTGTGTTTCGAAATTACCGAGACCGCCGCAATCGCCAATCTCAATGCCGCCCGCGCGTTTATGACCGCCTTGCGCGAGATTGGCTGCCGCTTCGCGCTCGACGACTTCGGCACCGGTATGTCGTCGTTTGCGTATCTGAAGAATTTGCCGGTGGATTATCTCAAGATCGACGGCAGCTTCGTACGCCAAATGCTGCACAACACCGTCGACCACGCGATGGTCGATGCGATCAATCGTATTGGACATATCATGGGCATCAAGACCATCGCCGAATTCGTCGAGAGCGATGCGATGTTAGCGCGCCTGCGCGAAATGGGTGTGGATTACGCGCAAGGTTACGGCGTGCACAAACCCGAGCGCATGACGATGCCGTCAGAGCGCAGCACGACGGTCGTCGAGGCGCCGCGTAATGTCGTGGCCGCGCGTTTACTACCGCACTAAGCCGGGAAATCGATAATGCACAAAGAATAGGGGGCCGAAGGCCCCCTATTTTTACTACAACGTTTCGACTAAACGTATTGGCGATTAGTCGTCCCGGCTACCACTTCTGCTGCGGCGGCGGTCACTATCGCGGCGACGGTCGTCGTCACGCTCGCCACCGGAGCTTGGACGCGGCGGCGGGGTTAAGATCGGCGTCGGCAGCGGCGGGGGGGTTAGCACCGGAGTCGGGCGCGGTGTCGGTGTGGCGGTCGGCATCGGTGTCGGCGTCGGTGTCGCGCCTGGAGTTGGCGTCGGCGTTACGGTGGGTACCGGCGTCGGAGTCGCAGTCGGGCGCGGCGTCGGTGTTGCCGTCGGTACCGGCGTGGGGGTCGGGGTCGCCGGTGCCGCACAGAATGCAGCTAGGTTGCCCGCCTTCCATTGCTGCGCAAGCGGCGTATTGGCGCTGCTTGCGTTATACACGCCACCGCTATGACATGTATCGCACGAGACTGTGGTCGACGTGTGCATACCCATGTTGCTGCAATAATTATTCACCGTTGTGACATATTGCGGCTGGGCAAAGCTTGCGAGCGATACCGACAAAAGTGCCGGTGCGGACACTAGTGCGAGCGCACGCGGTATCCTCGTTCGTCGTGAATTATTGCTGTTAGATAAGCTCATAAAAATCTCCATAAAAATTTAGTGTGTTGCGACTTAAGGGCACTGCCATAAATATTTAGGGTATTGCCACAAAGTGTCGAACCTACATTGACGCCTTGCGCCTCGGGCGCCAGTACTTCGGAATGAAAAACATTACGCCTCGTTCCTTGGGCTTCCGAGGTGGTGCAACTTTTGTCTAACGCTCAGTTCGTGTCAATTTTGCTGGGGAATAAAGTGCTTAACGCTGATTGGTGCGCGCAACGTGTGTAAACCGTGACAAGTGGTGTGCGCTCCGTTGGTCGTCTATTTTCGCCAGCCACGCTGTCGATTGGTGCAGCTTGCAATTGGTATTTATTGCTAACGACCACTTGTCGGGCGAGGGCATAGCTTAGTCTAAAGTCGTATTTAGCGATGAAATGTAGCTCACGGCTAGAAATTCCAGCGATAGCCGAGTGTGAAATAAGGCGCCTTGTTGTCCGAGTGAGTCAGCGAATGCGTCGCGGTTGCGGTGTCGAAGGTGTCGGAGTCGTACGTACTGTGCCCGTATCCATATTCTGCTTCGAGCGTCAGCGCCTTCTTAACGCGATAGGTCACATGGATCGATGGCGTCAACGAGACGCTATCGGTGGTTGTCTCCGATAGGCCATCCATCGTGAAGTTATTGTAATAAGCGCGGCTATGATCCCTTGACCAGATTACGCGTGTGTCAACGGTCCAAGCGGGACCCAAAAGAAGCGTGTTGATTAGTGACAAGGTATCGCCCCAGCTGGCGCTGCCTTCCTTATGGCTCGCGGAGAGTTCGGCGAAGTCGCCCTGCGAAAACAAACCAGATCGGCGGGCGCGGATGCTATAGACGTAAACATTGCCGCTGCCCGGCGTGGCCGGGATCATGTCCATCGCCGGCATGCCTCCGGTGTTGTACATGCGGGCATCGGTGCCCAACTGCCACTTGTTATTCAACTGCCAGGTAACGCCGGCGGTGTAGTTGTTCGATACGATACTGCGGTCCAACGCCAGGCGGCGAATATCGGTCTCGCTCATACCGCTAGCCTGTAATTGTGCCAGTGATGAGTTGTAAGTCAGATTACCATTGACGGCATTCGTGGTTTGCAGGGGCGGCACCAGGCGATGATCTACCAGCGCGTTATAGGTAAAGGCGTCGGTAGCGCGCCATGTCATTTGTAATACGCCGACATTCAATTCCTGATAGGCCGTATCGTAGTCGAATAGCGAATACAGCGACCGCCTCGCATCGGCATAACGCACTTCGGTGCCGACCGCCTCGCGATCGAGGATGTCGTTCGCTTCTTGGTGGATGTAGTAAAGATTGCCCCACCAGTGCGCCGCCAGCGGACCGACGTCGATCGCCGCACCGTACAGCTTGCGATTGGCGCCGACATTGAACTCCTCGGGGATTGCCGCGGTGAATCCTAAGCGCCAACTGGGCGTTATGCTTGCTACCACTTGCGCAC
>CAZCAK010000134.1:0-5679 GCA_964496605.1 uncultured Acidiferrobacteraceae bacterium
ATGATGGTGTCGATTCGACATCCGGCGTGAGCCCGGCATCGCCGAACAGGCGCGAGGCGATGTCGTGCGCCTCCATGTTTTCGAACAGCTCGATCTTTTCTTCTTGGCTCAATAGCACGCTATCGTCGTGTACCGTGAGCGTTAGGCTGCTGTCGCCAGGCCCGGCGCTCAATTCGAAGCGTTGCGCGACGATCGGCCCGTCGATCAATGGCGCGAATTCGCCGTCGTCACCGAGCTTCACCTCTACGCGCACGCGCGCAAAGGCCTGTACAAAATTCTCTTCGATGCCGGACCAATAACCTTGGTCGTCGAGGCTCAGATCGATATCGAGCTCGGCTTCGGTCGCCATACCGATGGCTTGATCGACGCGGACCTCGCGGATGAGATCTAATTGCGCGTCGCTCGCGGCGGCGTTATTGAGAAACATGCGGAACTCAGCCAGGGCCATCGGTTATTTTTCCGGGACGCTGATGTGGCGGCCGGTGGTGCGCACGAGCTCATTGGCCTCAAGCTCGCTATTGGCGTCGGCGATGCGCCAGAATTGCGTCGGTTCGTTGTAACGTTGCTGCGCCATGACATCGAGTTGATCGTGATCGTGCACCGCGGTGTCTTCGCCCGCGGTCGGCGGCAAACGTCGTAACTTCACCGCTTGGACTTCCACGCCGCGGGCATCGCGCGCGGTGATAGTGGCGAGTTCGTAGTAGCGCGAGTTCTTTAGAAACATACGAGCCTCCTAAAACGGAATGATGTCGACCGCGAGTTCGACCGCTTTGGCCAAATTCAAAATCGCCTGCGCGTCTTTGACGCCCTTGCTGTAGGTCAGCGCGCCCTTGCCGATGGTGTCGGTTGAGGTGCTGGCGAAATTGACGATGGAAAGTCCGATCTGAACTTCGGCTTGAACCGGATTTAAAAATGCGTCGAATTTTTGTTCGGTAATGGTCATCGACTGCACGCGCACCGGCAGCACGCGCGTCACGCCCCAAATAAATAAAATGCGCGGCACCGCCTCGCGCGGCACCGGCCGCGTCGGTGCGCTCGCGCCGCCGCCGCTTAAGGCTGAGCCAATGGCGTCGATGGCTTGGCCGAGTAATCCCGATAGCGGCCCGGCGGGATACACCATTTTTTCCAGCGCCGCGAGTTGCGGCCCGATTCCGAATACGCGCGGGATCGCCGATACCGCGCCGCCCTTGCCCAAGTCATCGGCGGCGGAGAAGTGCGCCGTGATGTTGAAGGTTTCGGTCGGCGGCGTAACGGTTTGCGCCGGCTCGCGCTGCCGCGCCTGCGTGCGCTCGCTGGTCGCCGCCGGCGGTTGCGGAATATTGATCGTGCGCGCGATTTGTTCCGGATTGAATTGAAATACCACCAGGTTCGGAATCGGCCCGAGAAATTGGCCGCTATATTCCACGAGCGCGCCGCGTAAATAAAAGCCGGACATTATTCGGCCTCCGTCGTCGGTGTCGCAGCAGTCGGTGGCGTGGCCGACGTCTGCAACAAGGCACACAAGCCGTCGGCAATCATGCCGCGCAAAGTCGCAGCATCGACCGCAGACGATATATGCATCGCCGGCACCCGCAGCGTCCCGGTTTCGCGCCAGCGTGTTGCGTCGAGTGCGCGCACGTTCAAGCGCTGCGCCAGCATTTCATCGAGACCGACCAGCGCCGATTGCGCGATCTCCGCCGATACGCCGTGCAGGGTCAGCGCCAGGCGATCGATCGTGACGCGGGTGGTATGCAATCGTCGTTCGTCCCGCGCGCTCATGCCTTGCCCTCGGAAAATAATGCCGCGACCAAGTCACGATAGGCGCCGAACGCGTCGAGCGTCAGCGGCCGATTTAATTTGTCCAGCTCGCGTTTCACGGCACACAAAACCGGCTGCATCTCGATTTTGGGGCGACCATCGTTTGCCGCCTGCAGACAGGCGTTAAACGCAATCGAGCGAATATGCCCACCGGCGAGCGTGAATTGGCGCGCGAGATAAGGCACGTCGAGCGCTGAGCTATCGACCTCCCGCGGAAACGTTGAATGCCACAGGCGTTCGCGCTCGGCGATTCCCGGCAGTGGAAATTCGATCACGTACCGCAGGCGCCGCATGAATGCCTCGTCTAAATCTTTGCGCCGGTTAGTCGCGAGTACCGCAATACCTTTGAAGCGCTCCATGCGTTCGAGCAGATAACTGATCTCGATATTGGCAAAGCGATCGTGCGCGTCCTTTACATCGGTACGCTTGCCGAACAGCGCATCGGCCTCGTCGAAGAACAGCACACAGTCGCTGGCCTCGGCGGCGTCGAACACGCGGCGCAAATTCTTTTCCGTCTCGCCAATGTATTTGTTCACCACTTGCGATAGGTCGATGCGATACATCGGCAGCTGTAACTCCTGTGCCAATGCCTCGGCGCCCATGGTCTTGCCGGTACCGGGTGCGCCGCAAAACAACACCGATAGGCCGGCATCGTTCCAGGCACGCGCGGTGCCCCAGCGGTAGTGCACGCGCGTGAGCGCGCGCATCGCGTGCACGATTTCCTGTAATTGACGCGTCTGTGCCGGCGGCAATACCAATTCGCTTAGCGAAAATCGCGGCGTCACACGTTGCGCCAGGTTGCCCATATCGTGCTGCGCGTGGGTACGACATAGCGCCGTCAAGGTCTCGGCACTGACCGGCCCATCGATTTGGGCGGCATCGGCCGCGATACGATCGATGGTCTCGGCCTCGAAACGAAATCGACGTGCAACTTCTTCCACGATCCCGTCGAGACCAGGTGCGCGACTGCCCAAGCTGAGCTGCAACGACTGTTGCCAGCGCGCGGCACGTTCGGCGTAACTCATGCGCGGCAACACCAGCGCGGGTAATGTCGTGTTTGCCGGTAAGTTGCGTACTGCGGCCACTTCACCCAGCGGCACCCACCAACGCACCGGTGCGCCCGGCCAACGGAGTGACTCGTGCGTGTGATCGATATTGCGTAGCGCTTGCGGCGGCAGCAAGACATCGGCGTCGTGCAACCAGCACCACGCGGCGATCGTCGCCAGGCGTGACGAGTTCACGAGTTGCGCGTCGATCACGCGCAGCAGCGTGCGATTCGCCAGCGCCGCCAAACGTGATGCCCACTGCGCGTAATCCGCGCCTTCCGCTGCCACCAACGGCAACCACTGCGGTGACTGCGGTGCGCTGCGCAGGGCGAGGGCAGCCGCGGCGAATTCGGCGCTTGCGACCGCGTCCGCGGCACTTCGCGGGATCGGCGCCAGGCCCGAAGGCAATAGCACTTCGTGCTTCGCGTGCACACCATCGTTCGCCAATAAGGCGCGCGCGATCGCCGGCGCAATATCGTATGGCTGATGCCAATCCTGTCGCTCGTCGCCATGCAAGTGCAGGAGTCCGTAGCGAAACAAGGCGTGCCCCGCATCGATATGCAAAATAGCACTGGGGTCGTCGTATAGTCGTTGCGCCAGCGCCAGGCTGGGTAAGGTTTTAGTCACGTCGTGCTGACAGGCGCCGAATATCGCGGCACTGGCGTGGTCGGCGCGCGCCGCCAACGCCAAGCCCAAAACGAATTGCGCGGCCTCGTCTAAGTGCAAGCGCGCAATGAGATACGCCAAACGCCCCGGCGTCGCCGCGCGTGTCGCCCGCAAGGCCGCGATTTGCTCCGATAAATACTTGGCCGCGACATCGTGCTCGAAGAAGCGGCGCTTATCGTCGGCGTAGCGCGTGAGATCGAGGCTATCGCTGACGGCATCGGCGAGCGGCGGCACAGTCTCGTTATGGATCGGATTGGTGCCGCGTTGAAACCACATCCACGCAACTTCGCGCCGTAGCCGCAAGGTAATTTCCGCCAGCCAGCTAGCGGCCAGCGCGTCGCCCACCTCGAGGTGGGGCGTGAACGATATGGGAACCGCGGCGATTGCACTCATACCCAAGCCACCGCCGGTGAAGCCGGAGCTTGTGCGCCATTCACGCGCACGACGAGATAATAGGTTCCAGGCGGTAAGGCGTGCGCGGCATCGACTGTGACGGTCAAGGCGCTTTGCGACGGTGTGCCGGTGACTTCTAGATTCAACGCAACCGCGCCGTTACGGAAAAAAGCGACAAAGATCGTGTCGTCCGGTCCACCCAGACGCACACCGTTTACAACGGCGCTGCCGGCTAGGTTCGGACCGACCGCGGTGAGCACACCGACGCCGGCGCTGCTAACGCTCGGTAACAAAGTAGCGACCAAGGCGTTGCTGGTCATCCGTCGTCCACTCGGCAAGACACGTGCGACCGCAATCGGATAATGCCCCGCGGATAACGCCGGCGACGCCGGCATATGCGCCTGCACCGCGCCTGGTCGCGCCGCGGTTACCGGCAGGATCAGCGATCCGAAATGCACCTCTTCGATGGTGGTATTGATATCGTCGCCGCTCAGGGTCAGCGTGGTGTCGACTTCAAAACGCTCCGGTTCGACCGATTTCAAACGCGGGCCCAGAGTCGGCAACACCACCACGCCCTCGTTACCCGGCGGGCCGATGGTTTTCACCGCCGGTGCGTAAGACGGCGTGACTTCCGGCGCAATCAAAATCGGGCGCACCTGAAACGCGGCGGAGATGCGATATTTCTCGTCGCTGCCCTGCATGACTTTCGACAGCAGCTCGACATCGGCGGCGTCGAAGGAAATTTTGAGCGGTTCCGGATTCTCCAGCAGCGCGGCGCTGGTGGGGCGCAAAAAATTCAGCTCCTGCAATGCCGCGAGCCCGCGCGCGAGCAGACGGTGCGCCGCGGTCGAGTCGCTATCGCGCGCTTGGTCGTAAGCGGTAATCAAATACCGCAATATCAACCACAGCGGCGGCGGCTGGCCGTCGTCCAAGGAAAAATTTTTCAGCTGCGGATCGAATTCGACCTGAAACAAAAACAGATTTAACTTCGGCCCATCGTCGGCGGCCGCCGTTTGTGGATTACCCACGACGACGTTGAGCGTGGTGCGCAATGCCAGTTGATCGCGCAGCAATTCCGTTACGGCACCGATGGCTTCATTGCTCGCGGCGAATGCCATTAGCCACCTCGCAGGTAATAACGATGCGCGTTGAAGCGCGGTGTGTGTGGCGCTGATGGCGCGGGAGCGGCCGGTGCCGGCGCAGGCGGCGCGCTTTTGGGTGCGACATTGGGCGTCGGTGCGTGTACTTCGAGCTCGATCTTGCCGATATGAACCTGCACGGCATGTGTCGTCGCCGGTCGTGGCGACGCAATACTCGGTGCGCGCGGCGGCGTGCGGTCGACCGACAAAACCGCCGGCGCGATCGCTTGAGCGATCGACTGCGAAGGCTTCGCTTGCGCCAATGGCAGTGACGCAAGCGAAGCAACGGGCATTTCGCTGGCGCTGGGCCGTGCAACATCGGTGCGGACCGTCGATCGCATCGCGCGCGGCGGTGTCGGTATCGGCGACGCGGTGTGATCAGGTGCGTGCACTGGTGCCGGCGATGTCGGTACGCGCGCGGGTTCCAACAGCGGTGCTATCGGCTCAGTGCCGGATGCATCGGTCGGTGCCAACGGCGACGGCGACAATACCGCCGACATCCGCACCGATGTCGCCGATTCCGGTGCGACGCTAGGGGCGGACAATGATGCCGGTTCATCATGATGCACTTGTGCTAACGGTAAGCCGCTGTTCGGCGTCGGCGTTGATGCCATGGTTGACGCTGATACCGGCGCAGC
>CAZCAK010000135.1:0-5651 GCA_964496605.1 uncultured Acidiferrobacteraceae bacterium
GTTTTTCCATCGCGATAGGCAATCAGGGTCGAGGCGATACGATCGCTCGCATTGGGAATGGTTTGTTCCTCGACAATCTTTAACCGCTGTTGCGCAACGGTTTCGTCGACATAGGTCGCAGCCAATTCCGCACGCAAGCTGCGCAGCTTATCTTCGCGCTGGTAATAGGCCCGGTCGCGCTGTGCACTGCGCTCGGCAATACGCCGATCTTGCCGATTCGCGTGAAACAAAGGCAGGTCAACGCCGACTTGCGCCGAGACCATGTCCGAGAATAGTGGACCACGTTTTGAGTAACTAACTTCCACCGACCAATCCGGCTTGCGCGACTCGCGCGCGAGCATGGTCTCGGCGTCAGCGGTGGCAATGGTTTCGTCGATACCGCGCAGCTCCGGATGATCGACCAGGCGTTCACGCAGTGATTCGAGCGGCAGTGGCGCCGGCACGATTGGAGCATCGCGCGGTAATTCACGTTCAGCATCGGCGCCGATCCAGCGCGCGAGCGCGGCACGGGCGCGCTGCACTTCGCCAACGAGTTCACTTTCGCGGTCGGTCAACTGATTTAACATTCCTTGCACACGGAATATCTCTTCTTGACCGCCCCTGCCCGTACGGTAGCTGATCTGCGCAGCTTCGATCTGACGAGAAATCTCATGCTGCTGTTCTTGCACCAACTCATGTGCCCGTAGCGCGTAATACAAATTGATCCATGCAAGCGCGGTATCGCGGCGCACAACGCGTCGTTCGGTGTCCAATTCTGCCGCATTGCGCTCGCTCTCAAGCGCCGCGATCTTGCCGCGCAGCTTACGTTTGTGTCCGCCGGGAAACGTTTGTGCAATGCCGACGGTTCGCATGGTCATAAAATCCTGCGTTAGGCTAAAGGTGTCGGTAGGCACATTGTTCAAGCCGAGCTTCAACTGCGGATCCGGCAACTGCGCGTCGGCAATCCCGCGTTCACGGCCGGCTGCCAATATGGCTTCTTGCCCGCGCAGCAGCGGTTGTTGCAACAGGGCGATATCCTGCGCGTGCGCCAGCTCCAAGACGTCCGCAAACGCCGGCATCGCGGATAAATTTAAGACAATTACCAATAGACCGATGACTCGCACAGCACCTACTCCGATCCTAAAAGAATGATTGGCGACACGAAGTCGCACGAAGGCGCGGACGCATCCGCACATTGCGGCGTGGTGGTACTACGCGAACGATTTAAATTTGGAAGCTACAGAAGCGAATAGCACAGGGAGGCTCGTTTTTGGGCGGAGAAACGAGCGACTGCGGTGCAGGCGATGACAAGATACTCGAAATGGACACGACAAAAATGAGCGGCCGAATAAACTGCGGGGGCGAAGCTGTGGTGTCGGTAATGCTTACCGCCTTCTCCGCTTGCGTTAAGTTCTGCAAGCAAACCTGAACCGGACACTTCATATCATCCGACTTACCGGGCGACTTGCCAGCCATATCCATACTTCCGGCGCAATTTACCGGATGCGCCGAAGTGACAGGGCTGAAGCTCGCGGCCTGCGCCAGTAACGAAAACTGCGCGAAGAGGAAAACCGCCGCGAAGAGGCGACTAAAACATTTGAGGCGAGCACGAGTAAACGGGAACACGGGCACAGTGTCGGGTGCAGGTTGCTTGCTGTCAAGAACGAGGCCTACTCGAATAACCGAGGTGAATCTCGTCCCCTACCTTGGAAAGGAAGAAGGAAGGCGGTGGGGTTGATTTATCTCGGAGGGAGATCCATCTATATAAGCGAATTCTTATTTAATGGAGAGGCTCAATGAAGACGATCTCAGCAAGAGACCTTTACACGCATCGTGGTCGATTCACGTTAATAGATGTGCGTAATCCCAACGAATATAGCGCCGCCCATATCGAAGGTTCACAGCTGATGCCGCTAACGCAGTGGCATTCAGCACAACTCAAGGCGCAGCTCGCCCTCGATGCCCCCTTAGTATTGATTTGCCAAGGTGGCATGCGCGCCTGCAAGGCCGCAGAGCTCTTAGCTCAAAGCGGTTATACCGATATTGCTGTGCTCGATGGCGGTATTAATGCCTGGCGCCAAGCCGGTTTGCCGCTGGAAACCAACGCGGGCAACTTGCAGGAGGCGTCATGATTTTTCGTCAACTATTCGATCCTGAATCCTCAACCTACACGTATTTACTGGCGGCACGTCCCGGCAGCGAGGCACTGCTGATCGATCCGGTGCTGGAGCGCGTTCCAAGTTACACCCAACTCATTAAGGAACTCGATTTAAAGCTGGTCATCGCGCTCGATACCCATGTACACGCCGACCATATCACTGGTCTCGGCGTCCTGCGCGAACAAACCCAATGCACGACCGCGATGGGCGCCGAGGCCAAAGCAGAGTGTGTCAATCACCACTTACGCGAGGGCGAAACAATTAAGATCGACGGCGTCGCGCTGACTGCGTGGTATACACCGGGCCACACCGATAACTCCTATAGCTTTGTGATGAAGGATCGCGTATTTACCGGCGACACCCTGCTCATTCGCGGCACCGGTCGGACCGATTTCCAAAACGGCGATGCCCGCGCACAATACGAAAGCCTTGGGCGATTGTTAAAACTACCCGAGGACACGCGCGTTTACCCGGCGCACGACTATAAGGGTTGGACCGTCAGTACGATCGGCGAGGAAAAGCGCCACAACCCGCGTCTGCAAGTGAAAACGGCTGCCGAATACGTCACGCTTATGGGCAACCTTAAATTGCCGAATCCAAAACTCATGGACGTCGCGGTGCCGGCAAATATGAGTTGCGGTCGCCGCGCGGCTTAACATTAGGAGCGAGATAGGATGCTGTACTTTATGCGTCACGGAGAGACGAACTATAACGTCCTGGGCTTGTGTAACGACGACCCGCATGACGACGTGCGTCTCACCGAACGCGGTAAGGCACAGGCGCGTGCGGCAGCAGCAAAACTGCTGAATGCACAACTTGCGCGCATCGTCGTCTCACCACTACCACGCACACGCGAAACCGCGGATATCGTCAACGCGACACACTGCGCACCAATTGTCGTTGAACCGGATATCATCGATTGGAAAACCGGCCTCAACGGTAAACCGGTGGCGGAACTATTTGCCCGCATCGCCGCCGACCCACTCCACACGCGTATCGGTGACGGCGAAAGCCTGCTTGATCACAAACAGCGCGTGTGGAATTTCCTAGAACGATTCGTCCCCACGGTCCATGAAACAACATTGGTCGTTGCGCACGAAGAAACGCTGCGCGTCGCGACGGCGTATTTCAACGGATTGTCGAATGAAGCGATGCGCGCACTCCACTACGACAATTGTGCGATTTTATCTTTCGACGTGGCGCAACATACTCACTCGGTCCGGACTCGCTAAGCCCATATCGTTTCGGTTATGCTAATGTTTTGCGGAGTCGCATCATGTCCGATTGTAGCGCCCTCGAACCTTATGCCTTACGTGTAGTCGGCGACAGTATGGCGCCGGAGTTTTGGGACGGCTGTATTGTTATCGTCGACCCCGGCTCCAACATAAAACATGAGGCCTACGTGGTTGCCGAGGTCGCGGGCGAGGTCACCTTTCGCCAAGTCCTCATCGACGGCGCCCGACGTTACCTGAAGCCGCTGAATGACGCCTATCCCACCATCGAATGGCAACCGCCATATACCGTTCGCGGCATTGTGGTACAGCGCGCCGGGACCCGCCGCGCACATCGCAAACACTATGCCTGAGCCTTCGCTTACATTGGCGGCGAGTCGGCTTCGAGTACCGGCCCGGCGCCTATAATAGGAATGGGTACGGACGCGGCTACGATCATGCTCAATCTGCCGGCGATTATTCAAGCGGTCCAAACGAACTGCGACATCTCCGATGCGCATCATGCCGGGGACTATACCCTGTGCACCTATCTGCTCAAGATGCGCGAGTTCTTTCGCTGGGAACATGAGATCCCCTACTTTCATGAAGTGCCACAACAAGAACTGGGCGACTGGTTGACCGCGCGCGAACAACTTTGGGATCGCATTGAATCGCTACCACTCGTCCCCTTACCGACCGATCGAGGCGCAATCGACCCCTTCGATAGCGACACAATCAATCGTGCACTGATTCCGCACGGTTATGTGTACAGCGCTGGTTATGGACGTTTCCATAAGCCGCTCTTCTTTCTGGGTCGACTGGCGGAAAAACGTCAACAGAACGGCTTCACGATCCTAAAGTCGTCGTGCGAATATGCGCGCGAACTCGCGGCGCCGCCGGCGATGCTGCAAGGCAAAACGATTTTTGTGCGCGAGGAATCGGCGCGACGCTTCGCCTGGGAAAAATACGATGAGGCGAATTGGCATAAACCCGATAGCGCATTGCATCGCGCCATCGCGCATTACGACTTTCACGATCGCAGCGCCGGCCTTGAGCGCATGACCGAAGACGCGATCGAGATCATGATGCTGCACGAACTCGGCGAGGGCTTGGTGGGCGAAGCGCTCGGCCCGGCGTGGCACGATCTCCTGACCGGGTTGGCGCGCTCGCGCGCGGAATTGGTCGCGCGCGCCGTGCGCGACCACCTCGCCGATTGTCGCCATACCTTGCCGCACTTGATTGCGCGCCAAAATATCGCCGCGCTGCATTTTTATTTCGCCAACTTCGATGGCGTACGCAAGGAATTATTTGTCGCCTTACTTGACGCCTATCATACGTGGGATGCGCAACGCGATTGGTCGGCGCTGGCGACTACGGTGGAGCGGGAATATCAACGGTGGTTGGAGGTGGCGCAATCGTTTATCGCGCATTATCACCAAGATCCAGCAACAGCACAGACGACGATGGAACAATATCTGGCGATTTCTGCGTCGTGCAATCTCAAACGCCCGCGCGAATAATTCAATCCTCGCCCGCCGGCCCAGTAAAGACCGCGCTCAATAATTTATTTAAAAATTTGAGCATATCGGGCGCCTCGATATCGATGATTTGCTCCACCACCCACTTATTATCGCTACTCGCCATGGCATCGGCGATTTTACCCGCGAAGCACTGCAGATACGGATAGCTCGGCCCATCGTTGGTGTAGTTAAACTCGGCGTAGTCGCGAAACGCCGCATTCAAAGTATCAATAAACGCCGCGCGATAGTCGCCAGGGCCAAGCAGATCGCGTTGATTCGTTTCCATGGTATTGGCGAGATGTTTACCGACGGCGTTAATAAACGTCGCGCGATCGGCCTCGCTTAAGCGGCGATACACCAGGCGATCGGCGCTTTGCAACAGGAACGCAATAAACTCGGTGACCACCGTCGTGACTTGTGCGTCGCTGCCGAAGCGAAAGCCCTCCGACTCCATGTGCTTGTACGCCTCCTGCGCAATTTTCCAAATATTAAAACCGACGATCGTCGCTGTGTCCTCCAGTGTGTGCGCGCCCTTCTTGCGCCACTGCGTTTTGAGCATTACTGATAAACGCGTTTTGGTTACGATCGCCATGTCACACTCCGCAAATGCGCGCAGTCTGGCGCGACCGCCGGCCCCTGTAAAGGCGTGCGATTGTCAGCGTCGGCAAAACCACGTAAATTCTGCGCACTTTTTGGAGATCTTTATATGGCCAATGTCGATATGGATCTCGAAAGCGGTATCGCCGCATTCGAGGCTAAAAATTTTACGCGCGCAATTCAGT